>JAGBFE010000276.1 GCA_018109965.1 Oscillospiraceae bacterium
TATCTGTGAATAGTCGGCATCCAGCAGCACATGTCCCTCTTTTGCAACAAAAAATTTGCGCAGTTCCTGACCAAGTTCTGTACGCACAGGGATGTTCTGCAGATTTGGCTCACCTGAAGAAATGCGGCCTGTGCGGGTTTCGGTCTGATTGAAAGTGGTGTGTATACGGCCGTTTTCGCGTATTTTGGCCTTCATACCCACAACATAGGTGGAATTGAGTTTCTGATAGGTTCGGTAGTTGAGGATTTTGTCGATGACAGGGTGGTATTTGCGCAGGCCTTCCAGCACTTCAGCATTGGTGGAATAACCCGATTTTGTCTTTTTGCCCGCAGGCAGTTCCAGATCCTCAAAAAGTGCCTTGCCAAGCTGTTTTGGACTGTTGAGATTAAACTGATATCCTACCATTCCGTAGATATCTTCAAGGTCTTTTTCTATCTGTGCTTTAAGCATTTCACCAAAACTTTCAAGGGCAGCTTTGTCCATTCCAAAGCCTTCGTGCTCCATTTCGGCAAGAACTTTTGCCAGCGGCATTTCAATTTCGTACAATAACTGCTGCTGATTTTCTTTTTCTACAAAATCTGCAAAGTGTTTGTATACATCAGCTGCATATGGTGCAAAGCTGTCGGCGCACTCAAACTGCGGCGCAACATCACAGCTTGCGGCAAGGCGTTCAAAATCATAACCCTGTGCATTTGGGTTTTCGAGATAAGCGGCAAGACGTATGCAGAAAACAATGTTTTTCACGTCAATATCATTTGCAATACAGAAACTGTACAAAGCCTTGCTGTCATAGGCAATTTTCTGTCTGGTTTCATCTTCCAAAAATACTTTAAGCGTTGCACTGTCATATGATGCGGAATAAATATCCCTGTCCCACATAACGATAAACCTGTCGTCATTCTGATATACAATTGCTTTGTCCAGAGTATTGTCAAATTCTTTGATTTTCACAGTATCAAGTGCAGTTTCCACCACATCAAACAGGTTGAGATTTTCCGCTGACTGCTGCGGTACAAGCTTTTCGGCAAGGGAAAACATTTCCAGCTTTTTGAGTGTGTGGGAAACCTTGTCGGCATTTATTGGTTTGCGCGCATAGTATTCACAGTCGTTTTCCAGTTCAACATCACAGAAAATTGTACCAAGTTGTCTGGAAAGATATGCCATTTCCTTATCGTTTGTCAGCTTTTCGCGCACACCTTTTTTGATTTTTGCATCATCAATGTTTTCATATACACCGTCGAGAGTGCCAAAATTCTGCAAAAGGGTAACTGCTGTTTTTTCACCGATACCTTTTACCCCAGGGATATTGTCGGAGGTATCCCCCATAAGTGCTTTAAGGTCAATAAGACTTTCGGGATAAAGCCCGTATTTTTCAAACACGGCTTCGCGGTCCATTATCTGATTTTGTCCTTTGCCGAACTGTGTTGTGGCAAGAACAACATTAACATTTTCGTTTACAAGCTGCAGGGAGTCCCTGTCCCCTGTAGCGATGTAGCATTTATCTCCGTTTTCTGTGCACATTTTTGCAATGGTGCCGAGGATATCGTCCGCTTCAAAACCTTCTTTGGTCACAATTGTGTATCCAAGGTCTGCAAGAATATCTTTAAGCACAGGCATCTGCTGTGCAAGCTCATCCGGCATACCCTTGCGGCCTGCCTTGTAGTCATCAAACATTTTGTGACGGAAAGTTTTGCCTTTAAGGTCAAATGCCACTGCCACACGGTCCGGTTTGATGTCGTGTTCCAGCTTGATGAGTATATTTAAAAAGCCGTAGATTGCATTGGTATACTGCCCGTCCCTTGTGGTGAGCAGTTTGATGCCGTAAAATGCACGATTGAGTATGCTGTTGCCGTCTAACGCCAGAAATGTCATAATATCTCTCCCTGTATGGAATTTATTACAAATTATTGTCACTGTATTATATATTTAAAATAGTATACCATAAAATAAAAAAATATGGTATACTATTAGCCTGATGCAAAAATAAAAAATATCAGTGAGGATTTATGGAAATAAAGGGTTTACATATACAAAACAAAGCTGTGCTTGCACCTATGGCAGGTTTTTGCGATATTGTTATGCGCAAGGCCTGCGATTATTTTGATGCAGGTTTTACCGTCAGTGAAATGGTGAGCGCCCGTGCTTTGTATTACGGCGACAAAAAGAGCCATCAGCTGATGGAAACTTTCAGTCACAAGCACCCTTTTGGTGTGCAGCTGTTTGGTTTTGACCCAAACGATTTTGTCCACGCAACAAAACACGTTTTAGGCCATAATCCTGATTTTATTGATATAAATATGGGCTGCCCTGCGCCCAAAATTGTAAACAACGGCAGCGGCAGTGCACTGATGAAAAACCCAAAGCTTGCTGCGGAAATTGCAAAGGCAACGGTTGACAATGCCGGTGGCAAACCTGTGAGTGTAAAAATACGCAAAGGCTGGGATGAAAACTGCCTGACTGCAGTGGAAATGGCACAGCGCTGTGAAGCTGAAGGTATCAGCTTTATCACTGTACACGCCCGCACCAAAGCAGAAATGTATCAGCCGGGCATTGACCTTGATATTATCAAGGCAGTAAAGCAGGCAGTGAACATCCCTGTTATCGGCAACGGCGATATCTCCTGCCCGGAAGACGCCATAAAAATGATGGATTACACCGGCTGTGACTATGTTATGGTGGGCAGAGAGGCACTGAGCCGTCCGTGGATTTTTAAACAGATTAAACAGGCTTTAAACGGCGAAACTATAGATGCCGAGCCGACAATTGAAGAAAAAATGCAGTTGCTGATGTGGCACATTGAAAAGCTGTGCGAGGTAAACGGCGAAACTGCAGGTATGAAAAAAGCGCGCGGGCAGGCTGCTTTGTATATGAAAGGTCTGCGCGGTGCGGCACATCTGCGCTATCTGACCAACAGCCTTACCGTTTTCAGTGATGCGGAAAATCTTGTAAAAGAGGTACTCAAAGAAAATGTTTAACTTTAATGCACTTGTTTCCCGAATCAAATATATCCCCCGCTGGAGTCTTATGCGCCAGAGCCGTCAGGAATATCTTGCGGAACACACAACCGAGGTAATGCAGATTGCACACACCCTTGCCGCTGTTGCAAAGGAAAAGTTTGGTGCAGAGGTTGACGAAAAAAACATTGTGCTGTGCGGTTTGTACCACGATATCAGCGAGATACTGACAGGTGATATGCCCACCCCTGTAAAATACAACGATGATGTGCTGAAAAAAGCCTACAAGGATATGGAAGCAAAGGCA
>JAGBFE010000277.1 GCA_018109965.1 Oscillospiraceae bacterium
AAAGTATTAAGACTGAATATCTTCTGTGCAAAACCAGGTATGGTTATCGGCCGTCAGGGTTCCGAAATCGAAAAACTGCGTGCACAGGTTGCAAAACAGGTTAAGAGACCTGTTGAAGAAGTTCTGATCAACATCACAGAAGTAAAAGCTGCAGACGCAGATGCACAGCTTGTTGCTGAAAACATCGCAGCTCAGCTCGAAAGACGTGTTGCATTCAGAAGAGCTATGAAACAGGCAATGTCCAGAGCTATGAGAATGGGCGCTAAAGGTATTAAAACAAGCGTATCCGGCCGTCTCGGCGGTGCTGATATCGCAAGAACAGAACACTACAACGAAGGCACAATTCCTCTTCAGACACTTCGTGCAGACATCGAATACGGTTTTGCAGAAGCAGACACAACTTTCGGTAAAGTTGGCGTTAAAGTTTGGATTTACAAAGGTGAAGTGCTGAAAGGTGCTAAACCTCGTAAAGAAGGAGGCAGAAGATAATGCTTTTACCAAAAAGAGTTAAATACCGCAGAGTACACAGAGGTCGTTTGACAGGTAAAGCTACTCGTGGTAACAAAGTTAGCTACGGCGATTACGGTCTTGTTGCTCTTGAACCAGCTTGGATCACATCCAACCAGATCGAAGCAGCTCGTATCGCTATGACACGTTACATCAAACGTGGCGGTCAGGTATGGATCAAAATCTTCCCTGACAAACCAATCACAGAAAAACCAGCTGAAACTCGAATGGGTTCCGGTAAAGGTTCACCAGAATACTGGGTAGCAGTTGTTAAACCAGGCAGAGTTATGTTCGAAATCGGCGGCGTATCTGAAGAACTCGCAAGAGAAGCTATGCGTCTTGCTATGCATAAATTGCCTATCAAATGTAAATTTGTTAAAAAGGACGAGGTAGGTGAATAGTATGAAAACAAACGAACTTCGTAACATGTCAGCTGCTGAGTTGACAACAAAGTTGAAAGAATTGAAAGCAGAGCTTTTCAACCTTCGTTTCCAGCATGCTATCAATCAGCTTGAAAATCCAATGAGAATTCAGACAGTAAAAAGAGACATCGCAAGAATCAACACAGTTCTTAGCAGTCTCGACAAATAATAAAGGGAGGAAGACAAATCATGGAACGCAATTTGAGAAAAACAAGAGTTGGCATCGTTGTTTCTGACAAAATGGACAAAACAATTGTTGTTGCTATCGAAGATAAAGTAAAACACCCTTTATACAAAAAAATCGTTAAAAACACTGTGAAGTTCAAAGCTCACGATGAAAATAACGAAGCTGGCATCGGCGACCGTGTAGAAATCATGGAAACACGCCCATTGTCCAAAGATAAAAATTGGAGACTTGTTAAGATAGTAGAAAAAGCTAAATAAGCTTAGTAAGAAGGAGGAAACCGTACTATGGTACAGATGCAAACCTATTTGAAGGTTGCTGACAACACAGGTGCTAAAGAACTTATGTGCATCCGTGTTTTAGGCGGTACACGCAGAAGATATGCAAATATCGGCGATGTAGTTGTAGCTTCTGTTAAAAAGACTACACCAGGCGGCGTTGTTAAAAAAGGCGACGTAGTTAAAGCAGTTATCGTTCGTTCCAAGAGCGGCCTGCGTCGTGAAGATGGTTCTTACATCCGTTTTGACGAAAACGCTGCAGTTATTATTAGAGATGACAAAAACCCAAGAGGCACTCGTATTTTTGGACCTGTTGCTCGTGAACTTCGCGACAAAGGCTACCTCAAAATCCTGAGCCTTGCACCAGAATCACTTTAAGGAGAGTTTAAAATGAATAAAGTTCATGTTAAAACCGGTGATACTGTAAAAATTATCAGCGGTAAAGACCGTGGTGAAACTGGCAAAGTGCTTGCTGTAAGCCCAAAAGAAGGTAATGTAATCGTTGAAGGTCTCAACATGGTTAAAAAACATGTTAAACCAAGACGTCAGGGTGAAACAGGCGGCATCGTAGACGCAGAAGGCGCTCTCTACGCTTGCAAGGTAATGCCAGTGTGCCCAAAATGTAACAAAGCAACAAGAGTTGCTCACAAAATCGAAAACGGCAAAAAAGTTCGCGTTTGCAAACACTGCGGCGCAGAACTGTAAGAGAAAGGAGTAATTGAATATGTCTACAATGAGAGAATTGTATGTAAACGAAGTTGCTCCAGCTCTTATGAAGCAGTTCGGTTATAAAAGTGTAATGCAGATTCCAAAACTTGATAAAGTTGTTATCAACGTTGGTTGTTCTGAAGCAAAAGATAACTCCAAAGTTATCGAAAGTGTTGTAAGTGATATCGAAAAAATCACAGGTCAGCACCCAGTAGTATGTAAAGCTAAAAAATCCGTTGCTAACTTTAAACTCCGTGAAGGCATGCCAATCGGTGTTAAAGTAACACTCCGTGGCGAAAGAATGTACGAATTCGTTGACAGACTCTTCAACGTAGCTCTTCCACGTGTAAGAGACTTCCACGGTATCAATGGCAACTCATTCGACGGTCGCGGCAACTATTCCTTTGGTATCAAAGAACAGTTGATCTTCCCAGAAATCGAATACGATAAAATTGATGCAGTTCGCGGTATGGACATTGCTTTCGTAACAACTGCAACAACAGATGAAGAAGCTAAAGCTTTGCTCAAAGCTCTTGGCGCTCCATTTGCAAACTAAGGGGGTACTGAAGAATGGCTAAAACATCTATGAAGGTTAAGCAGCAGCGCGAACCTAAATATTCAACAAGAGCATACAACAGATGCAAAATCTGTGGCAGACCACATGCTTATTTGAGAAAATACGGCATCTGCCGTATCTGCTTCAGAGAATTGGCTTACAAAGGCCAGATTCCTGGTGTTAAAAAAGCTAGCTGGTAATTATAACTTTTAAAATAATATAGGAGGCAAATATGAATATCACTGATCCAATTGCAGACTTGCTGACCAGAATCAGAAACGCAAGCCAGGCAAAACACGCAACAGTGGACATTCCTGCATCCAACATGAAAAAAGCTATTGCTCAGATTCTTGTTGATGAAGGTTATGTAAAAAGCTACACAGTGAAAGAAGACGACAAACAGGGCGTTATTACTATCACACTTAAATATACAGATAACATGCAGCCTGTAATCACAGGTCTTCGCAGAATTTCTAAACCAGGTCTTCGTATCTACACAAGCTGCGAAGATATGCCAAAGGTGCTTAAAGGTATCGGTACAGCAATCGTATCCACACCTAAAGGCGTTATGACAGACAAACAGGCTCGCAAAGAAAATGTGGGCGGCGAAGTTCTCGCTTTTGTATGGTAAGGGGGTAAATAGTTATGTCGAGAATAGGAAGAAAACCCATTGCTATTCCAGCAGGTGTAACAGTTACAGTTGATGGAAACAATGTTACAGTTACTGGCCCTAAAGGCACACTCAATTCCACTGTAAGTCCTTTGATGACAGTTGCAGTTGAAGGCGCTACAGTTGTAGTGAGCCGTCCAGACGACGAAGCAAAATCAAGAAGCTTGCATGGTCTTACAAGAACACTTATCGCTAACATGGTTGAAGGTGTTACTAATGGCTTTACTAAAGAGCTCGAAGTTCTTGGTGTAGGTTACAGAGTTGCAAAACAGGGTAAAGACCTTGTTATGAACCTTGGTTATTCTCACCAGGTAATCATGTCTGAAAACGACGATATCAAAATCGAAGTTCCAGATCCAAACAAAATCAAAATCATCGGTATTGACAAACAGAAAGTTGGTCAGTTTGCGGCAGAAGTTCGCGAAAAACGTCCACCAGAACCATACAAAGGTAAAGGTATCCGTTATGTTGGCGAATATGTAATCCGCAAAGAAGGCAAAACCGGTAAAGGTAAATAATAGATAAGGAGTGAGCTAAATTATGGTAAAGAAACCAAATAGTAACGAAGCAAGACTTAAAAGACACGCTCGTGTACGCGCTAAAATCAGCGGCACAGCAGAACGTCCACGTCTTAATGTTTTCCGCTCCTCAAAGCACATCTATGCTCAGATTATTGATGACGTAACAGGAACAACACTTGCAAGCGCATCAACAATGGACAAAGATTTCACAAGCTATGGCGGTAACATAGAAGCAGCTAAAGCAGTAGGTAATGCTGTAGCAAAAGCTGCACTCGCAAAAGGCATTACAACAGTAGTGTTCGACCGTGGTGGTTACATCTATCACGGACGTGTAAAAGCTTTAGCAGAAGGCGCCCGTGAAGGCGGCTTGGTGCTGTAGGAGGTTACAATGGAAAGAATTGACGCAAGCGTACTCGACCTTCAGGAAAAGGTTGTTGCAATTAACAGAGTATCCAAAACCGTTAAAGGCGGTCGTGTAATGAAATTCTCTGCTCTCATCGTTGTTGGTAACGGTGACGGTATCGTAGGTTACGGTATCGGTAAAGCAGCTGAAGTTCCAGAAGCAATCCGCAAAGGTGTTGAAGATGCTAAGAAAAATCTCGTAAAAATCTCTATGAAGGGCACAACAATCCCACACGAAACAGTTGGTGCTTTCGGCGCAGCTAGAATCCTTATTCGTCCAGCTGCACCTGGTACTGGTGTTATCGCTGGTGGTGCAGTTCGTGCAGTTCTCGAAGCAGCTGGTATCAAAGATATCAGAACAAAATCTCTGCGTTCCAGAACACCAGCAAACGTTGTTGCTGCAACAGTTGCAGGTCTCGCATCTATCAGAACAGCTGAAGAAGTTGCAAAACTTCGCGGCGTAGAAGTTAAATAATTAGGAGGTACTTTAAAATGGCTGAAGAAATCATGAAAGACGAATTGGCAGTTGAAGAAGCACCTGCTAAGAAAACAAGAAAAACAACAGCTAAAAAAGCAGAAGGCGAAAAAGCACCTGCTAAAAAAGCTACAACAAAAAAAGCATCTACTAAAAAAGCAGCAAAACCTGCTACAGTAACTGTTACACTCAAAAAGAGCCTCAACGGCCGTCTTCAGAATCAGAAAGACTGTGCTGCAGCTCTCGGCCTCAAAAAAGTTGGCGATGTAAAAGTTCATCCAGAAAACGCTGCTACAATGGGCAAGATTGCTAAAATCTCTCACCTCGTTGAGATTACTAAGTAATAGGAGGTGCACACAATTATGATGCTTCATGAATTAAAACCAGCAGCTGGTTCTAACAAAGCTGCTAAAAGAAAAGGTCGTGGCCACGGTTCAGGCAATGGCAAAACAGCTGGTTACGGTCATAAAGGTCAGAAAGCACGTTCCGGTGCTACAAGACCAGGTTTTGAAGGTGGTCAGTTGCCACTTCAGAGAAGACTTCCAAAAGTTGGCTTCAACAACAGCGTATTCGCAACAGTATATTCCACAATCAAAGTTTCTGATTTGGAAAGATGCTTTGAAGCAAACGCAGTAGTAGACGAAGCAGCAGTAGTAGCTGCTGGTCTCGTTAAAAAGACAAACGACGGTATCAAAGTTCTTGGCAATGGCGAATTGACAAAACCTTTGACTGTTGAACTTGCAGCTTTTACTGCATCTGCTAAAGAAAAAATCGAAAAAGCAGGCGGGAAAGCTGAGGTGAAATAAGCGTGTTACAGACATTTAAAAATGCATGGCAGGTTGAAGAACTCCGCAAAAAACTCATCTTTACAGCAATTATCCTTGTGATATTCCGTTTAGGTTGTGCAATTGCAGTTCCTTTCGTAGATCCGGACGCATTGCAGGGCATGCTCTCTGCAGGTGACGGCAATATGCTTGGTTACCTCAATATGCTTACCGGTGGTGCATTCGCAAGTGCAACAGTGTTTGCACTTGGTGTAACTCCTTACATCAACTCATCAATCATCATCACCCTTTTGACAGTTGCTATTCCTTACCTGGAAAACCTGTCAAAACAGGGTGAAGAAGGCAGAAAGAAGCTTAATAAAATTACAAGATATGCAGCAACAGGTTTTGCAGCAGTATTGTCAATTGCTTATTACTTCCTTCTCCGCAGACAGAATGCTCTTATGTACACAGAAGGTCTTTCAGGCTTCTTTGCTGCAGTAGTAATCATTGCTACATTTATCGCAGGTACAACACTTCTGATGTGGCTTGGCGAACAGATTGACAAGCACGGTATCGGCAACGGTATCTCCTTGCTCATCTTCGCAGGTATCATCTCAGGTGCTTCCAGCATGGTAACAATCTTTGTAAACATGCTTAAAGATGCAGTTCAGAACCAGAAAACACAGAACTTCTTCCTTGTTCCTCTCTTTATCGCATTTGGTATTGCAGTAATTGCTTTTGCAGTTGTGCTTTCCAAAGGTGAAAGAAGAATTCCGGTTCAGTACGCAAAAAGAGTAGTTGGTAACAAAATGATGGGTGGTCAGAACACACATCTGCCAATTAAAGTAAATATGTCAGGCGTTATGCCAATCATTTTTGCAAGTGCATTGGTATCTATCCCAGGCACAATCGCAAGTTTTGTAAATGTAACAAGCCCATTCTGGCAGGGATTCCTCAGTATCTTCAACTACAACTCCCTCCTTTATGCTGTTATCTACCTTCTCCTGATTATTATGTTTAACTACTTCTATGTATCTATTCAGTATAATCCGGTTGAAATTGCAAACAACTTGCGTAAAAACAATGGTGTTATCCCAGGCTTCCGTCCTGGTAAAAACACACAGGACTTTATTGCAAGAGTTCTCAGTAAAATCACATTCATTGGCGCACTTTTCCTTGGCGTTGTAGCTATCCTGCCAATCATTGTAGGTAACCTTACAAGCACAGGTATCCAGATGGGTGGTACATCACTTCTGATTGTTGTTGGTGTTGCACTTGATACAGCACAGCAGCTTGAATCCCAGATGGTAATGCGTCATCACAAAGGCTTCCTTAAATAATAAGAAAGCGGAATAAATAGGAGATTATAATATGAATATTATATTATTAGGTGCTCCGGGTGCCGGCAAAGGCACACAGGCAGAAATCATTTGCGAAAAACTTTCTATTCCTACAATCTCTACAGGTAACATTCTCCGTGCTGCTATGAAAGAAGGCACAGAAATGGGCCTTAAAGCAAAAAGCTTCATCGAAGCTGGCGCTTTGGTACCGGACGAAGTTATCATCGGTATTGTAAAAGAAAGACTTGCAGCTGATGACTGCAAAAACGGCTTTATCCTTGACGGTGTTCCAAGAACAATCGCTCAGGCAAAAGCAATTGATGAAATGGGTATCAAAATTGATATGGCCCTTGATATTGAAGTTCGCGACGAAACAATCATCGAACGCGTAGGCGGAAGAAGAGTTTGCAGCTGCGGTGCTTCCTATCACATCAAATACAAACCAAGCAAAGTTGAAGGCGTTTGCGATGCTTGTGGCG
Source organism: Oscillospiraceae bacterium (assembly GCA_018109965.1). The sequence continues at coordinate 7,310 of JAGBFE010000277.1, forward strand.
CAGCACTTACAGTACGTAAGGACGACGAACCACAGACAGTGCTTGACCGTTTGACAACATACCACGAACTCACAGAACCTCTCAAAGACTTCTACAGAGAAAAAGGTATTCTTGTTGAAATCGGCGGCGAAGGCAGCGTTGAAGAAACAACTCAGCTGGTTCTCAAAGCTTTAGAGGTGTAAGACTGTGATTATAGTTAAAAGTCCCGCAGAAATTGAAAAAATGTCAAAAGCCTGTCAGCTCAGTGCTGCGGTTTTGAAATATGCAGGAGAACAACTTAACGCAGGTATGTCAACCTACGAGCTTGACAAACTCATATACGAC
>JAGBFE010000278.1 GCA_018109965.1 Oscillospiraceae bacterium
AAGTTCACCGGAGTTCTGTACTTTAGGGAATGCAATAACATCACGCAGACTTTCTGCACCTGCCATAAGCATGCAAAGTCTGTCAAGACCGTAAGCCATACCGCCGTGTGGTGGTGCACCGTATTTGTATGCTTCTACAAGGAAACCGAAGTTTTCGCTGATGCGTTCTTCAGTGAAACCGAGTGTTTTGAACATTTTGTGCTGAAGTTCCGGATTTGTAATACGGATGGAACCGCCGCCAAGTTCTACACCGTTGAGAACCATATCATATGCTTTTGCACATCATCTGCCAGGGTCTGTGTCGATATATGGGATATCACTGTCCTTTGGCATTGTGAACGGATGATGTTTTGCAACATATCTCTGTTCTTCTTTATCATACTCAAAGAGAGGGAAGTCTGTAACCCACAGGAAATTGAACTGGTTAGGGTCAAAGAGTTCAAATTTCTTTGCAAGGTGCAGACGAAGTGCGCCGAGGGATGCGTATACAACGTCCATATCGTCAGAAGCAACAACAAGGATAACGTCGCCTTTTTCTGCTTCTGCTTTTGTTCTTACTGCTGCAACCTGTTCTTCTGTAAGGAATTTTTCAAAGCTGGATGTTTCTGCATCAGCTGTAAGTCTTGTGTAAGCAAGGCCTTTTGCACCATATGTTTTTACAACTTCAACAAGTTTGTCAATTTCTTTTCTTGTAAGTTTGTCTGCCAGACCTTTTGCATTGATACAACGTACGGAGCCGCCGCCTTCGATTGCAGATTTAAATACTACAAATTCAGCTTCTTTTACGCAGTCTGTGAGATCAACAAGTTCAAGACCAAAACGTGTGTCAGGCTTGTCCACGCCGTAACGGTTCATTGCTTCTTCGTATGGCATTCTTGGGAATGGAGTTACAACATCAACGCCCATAATTTCTTTAAACACATGTTTTACCATGCCTTCGTTCATGGACTGTACGTCAACTTCGTCAACATAAGCCATTTCAACGTCAATCTGTGTAAATTCAGGCTGACGGTCAGCACGGAGGTCTTCGTCACGGAAGCAGCGTGCAATCTGCATATATCTGTCGTAGCCGGAAAGCATAAGCAGCTGTTTGTAAATCTGTGGGGACTGTGGCAGAGCAAAGAATTTGCCAGGCTGTACACGGGATGGTACAACGTAGTCACGTGCGCCTTCCGGTGTGGATTTCATAAGGCAAGGTGTTTCGATTTCGATAAAGTCGTTTTTATCAAAATAGTCACGAACTGCGCGCACAACTTTGTGACGAACAACAAGACCGTCATGCATTTTGCTTCTTCTCAAATCGAGATAACGGTATTTCAGTTTAAGTTCGTCCTTAACATTGATATCGTCTTTGATTTCAAAAGGTGTTGTTTCTGCTTTGGAGAGAATTTTGAGCTCGTTAACCTTCATTTCGATTTTGCCTGTCGGAATGTTAGGGTTTGCTTTTTCTCTGAGCACAATTGTACCTTTTGCCATAACAACAAATTCTGTACGGAGCATTTTTGCTTTTTCCAGAGTCTGTTCATCACAATCGTCACCAAAGTTGAGCTGTACAACGCCTTTTGTGTCACGAACATCGCAGAACACAACTGCGCCAAGGTCTCTAACTTTTGCAACGTAACCTGCTACTGTTACTTCTTCGCCAACATTGGCTTCGCTCAAAGCAACGGAGTAGTGGGTTCTTCTCAAATTACCCATTGTTTCCATAAAATAATTCTCCTGTTTGATGTAATTTGTTTTATTATTTAAATTCACAAGGCATAGCCACTGTTACATTTATACATAATAACTTCATCTTAATATTTTACCATTAAAACAAAAAGGTATCAAGTCCTTTAGGGCTGATACCTTGCATTTTTTTGCCTATATTTTAAAAATCATCTTTAATAAACCCTTTAGAGCTTTTGGGCTTCTGACCACAACAATCTTCATAACAACACCTCTTGGTATTATTGTATTAAAAACCAGACAGTGCTGTGACTGATATCATTAAATAAATAACAAAACATAAATACCCGACAAAACACCGCAAAGTATATTATCGGGTACTTTTTGCATAAAAATGTTGTTGCAAAAACATACACATAGTACAATAAATAAATAGCGGGAGATGTATAAATCTCCCGCCTTAACATACAACAAATTACTTTTTAAGATTGTCTTTAACCAATTTAACCTCATTAAAGCTTTTTTGCAGCTGTTCCTGTGTCTGATTGAGCACATTGCTGCAGTATTCGTTAACTGTGGCTTTAAGCTGTGCAGCCTGGGTCTGTGCTGTCTGTGTGATTTCCTTTGCCTTTTCAGTGGCTTTGAAAACAATTTCCTGCTGGTCAACAAGGTGACGGGCACGTTCTTCGGCGCGGCGCACAATTTCTTCGGCTTCTTTGTTTGCCTTTGCCATTATCTGTGCCTTGTCCTGCACAATTGCCTTTGCCTGCAGAATTTCCTGCGGCATATTTATTCTGATATCATCAATGATGTCTCTTGCCTGTTCAACATCAACAAAGCGTTTGCCGCCGCTGAGGGGAACACCAACGCCTTCTTCCAGCAATTCTTCCAGTGCTTCCAGCATACTTTCGATTGAAACTGCCATACGCTATTTCTCCTTAATCATTTTAGCTTTAAGTATATCCTTGATTTCTTCCGGTACAAACATATCAATGTCGCCGCCAAATTCGGCAATCTGACGCACCAAAGTGGAAGAAAGATACATATGTTCCTGATTGGTAACCATAAACAAGGTTTCCAGTTCAGGATTTAATTTTTTATTGATAAGTGCCTGCTGAAATTCGTACTCAAAGTCGGTCACCGCACGCAGGCCCTTGATGAGAGTGTGTGCATTTTTGATCCTTGCATAATCTGCAACCAGACCTGTGTAGCTGTCAACTTCGAGATTTGGGATGTGTGCCGTAACACGTTTTATAAGGTCAACACGTTCCTCTGTTGTAAAGGTCGGATTTTTTGCAGGGTTAACCAGCACAACCGCAATAACCTTGTCAAACAGCTTGCTGGAGCGTTCGAGAATATCTACGTGACCTTTGGTTACCGGGTCAAAACTGCCCGGACAGATTGCTATTTTCATTACAGGGACTCCTTTTGGAATTTGGAAACGAGAACTTTGCCGTACTTGTACTGTTTTTTGAGTTTTAAGCCTTCGATTTCGGCAGGTTTCCAGCCAAGTTCGCTTTCTGCGATTATTATACCATCTTCTGCTGTAACTTCGCAAACTTTTGGTAAAATTTCATCCAAAATCCCCATATTATATGGCGG
>JAGBFE010000279.1 GCA_018109965.1 Oscillospiraceae bacterium
CCCGCAGTGAAAAACAGATTGAAGCAATAGAATCACAATAATTATGTAAAGCCTGTATCGTATGATACGGGCTTTTGCTTGGGTTGATAGTATAATTCCGGTTTTTGAACATATAATTTTATTGAACAAAAACAAAGGGGGAGTTTTTATCAATCCATTTGAACACAAGCCTGTTATGGTGCTTGACGGCATAAAAAACTACAGGGAGATTTATCCAAAACCATACAACAAGCACGAGGTTGACCCGTATACAAAAACTCGCATAATTCTTATGAACGGCACCGAGTTTGAAGCAAACTGGTTTTCTCATCAGCTGCTTCGCCATACAACAGATATGGATTTAAGAAGGGAGCTTGCGCTTTCCCGTATGGTGGAAAAACAGCAGCAGCAAAAAATTGCAATGCTCAAACCCTGTGACGAAACTGTTCTTGAGCATACAATAGGCTATGAACAGCTTGCAGTTGACCTGACTGCCGAGCTTGCCAAGAGGGAAAAGGACTGTTATGTGAAAAATGCGCTGGATTTTGCACTGCTTGAGGATTTTGACCATCTTTACCGCTATGCAAATCAGCTTGAGATGGAACAGGGTGTTGTCGCAGAAAGACTTGTGGGCGGATATACAGAAATTATGCCCGGCAGACCGACAATTGCACATCACCGTTTCCCAAAAGACAATGTGAAATGCAATATAAATGCAAAAAAAGCGGATAAACAGACTGTGCTTAACACAATGATTATCACCGCAGCTGAGCAGCAGACAATGAACTATTATATGAATATTTCCAATTTTGCTGCAAACGATGCTGCCCGCAGACTTTATGAAGAAATTGCATTGGTGGAAGAAGAACATGTAACACAGTATGGTTCTCTTATGGATTCGTCTGCTACCTGGCTTGAAATGCTTTTGTGGCACGAATATGTGGAATGTTATCTTTACTGGTCCTGCTTCAAAACCGAAACCGACCCGTATATCAAATGTATATGGGAAGAACATCTGGATATGGAAATCGGGCATCTGCACAAAGCGGCACAGCTGCTTGAAAAATATGAGTGCAAATACTGGCAGCAGGTTATTCCCGATGGTGCATTTCCGCCGCCCATATCACTGCACGAAAACATTGACTATGTGCGTGATGTGCTCAAAAACACTGTTCAGTTTACAGGATACAGGGAAAGTTATGAAAAAGTGGAAAATCTGCCTGACCATGCTGACTTTTTCAGATATCAGAAACATATCCTGCCTTGTGATGACTATGCACAGAGCCATAATGTAATCTGTGACCATATCAGAAAATGCGGTGGAGATTATCGCTATCAGGTGGATGAACACCCAGTTTGTCAGCTTGCAGACCGCCGATGTGACAACACAAAGGTGGGCAGACAAAAGGGTGCGGCACACTCAACCTGCTTTAAATGCAATGACTGCTGAAAACAAACCTGTGCCGGCATACAGATAAAATGAAATATCAGTGCCTCGTTATTTTGCGGGGCACTGATATTTGTATTGAAAATATCTGCAATTTTTTATACAATAATAAAAAAGGCAAAGGAGCGAAAACTATGATTTTTGAAAAAAAGGTAGTGGATATGTACCGCAGTCAGATGTATATACGTTGTGACGATATGGGTACTGCATATTATTTTTCATCCGATGATTTTGAAGGTTTACATAAATTTCCTCTTTCCTTCAAGGCGCAGGCGGGACATACCCTTCAGGGATATTTTTATCACTATGACAACCCAAAGCCCGGCCGTATTGTAGTTTTCGACCATGGTATGGGCGGCGGCCATCGTTCATATATGAGGGAAATTGAGGTTATAGCACGGCAGGGATATCTGGTTTTTGCCTATGACCACACAGGCTGCATGGAATCGGGCGGTGAAAACACAAATGGTTTTGCCCAGTCTCTCAGCGACCTTGACTGCTGTCTGAAAGCGCTGAAATCCGACAACGGATATGAAAATGAGGAAATAACTGTTATCGGTCACAGCTGGGGTGCTTTTTCTACAATGAATATTGCGGCATTTCATCCTGATGTAAAGCACATTGTGGCAATGGCGGGCTTTGTTTCGGTTGAACGAATGGTGAATCAGTTTTTCGGCGGGGTGATGAAAGGCTTTGCAAAAGCGGTATACGCACTGGAAAAACGTTCCAACCCAAAATATGTTTCGCTGGATGCAGTGGAAACTTTGTCGGGCAGGGATGTAAAAGCACTTATTATCCATTCAGCTGATGACCCTACTGTTAAAAAGGAACATCATTTTGATGTGTTGCGCAACGGCCTTGCAGGCAGAAAAAATGTTACTTTCTGGCTGACAAACGGCAAGTTCCACAATCCAAACTACACCGAAAAATCGGTTAGATACAAGGATGAATATGTGGCAACACTGACAAAAAAACTTAAAAACAAAGAGCTTGAAACTGAACAGCAGAAAAAGGCTTTTGTTGCAGCATATGACTGGTGGGCAATGACCGAGCAGGATATGGACGTGTGGAATAAGATTTTTGAATTTATAGAATAGAAGCATAATATAAAAATAAACCTGTGGGCGCAAGCTCACAGGTTCTTATATACAAATATTCCATTGTGAAAATATTACAAAAAAAGTATTGACAAATTAGTCAATATGCTTTATAATATATTTCTGTTGACACATCGCGGAGTGGAGCAGCATGGTAGCTCGTCGGGCTCATAACCCGAAGGTCGTTGGTTCAAATCCAGCCTCCGCAACCATATACAGCCAGCCTTTTTGGCTGGCTTTTTTGTACATAAAAACCTGTGAGCTTGCGCCCA
>JAGBFE010000280.1 GCA_018109965.1 Oscillospiraceae bacterium
AAAGGTGGACATGCTGGTGGAAGAACTTTACAAATATTTTAAACAGCATCCGGACAAAATGCCGGAAATGTATCACATTATAGCAAAAGAAGAAGGTCTGGACAGGGCAGTTACCGACTACATACAGGGTATGAGCGATGACTTTGCCTCGGTGACCTTTGAAAATATATTTATTCCAAGACCGTGGAAGCTTGGAAAATAGTGGTGTAAAAAGCAGACATATATCTGTGCAGAATGCTTATACACCCGATTTACAGATTTTATAAGAAAGGAGAGGCATATGGCTATTACAACCCATTATCTGCAGGAACTTTTGCAGCGCAACAGTATCATAGACGTCATAGGCGGTCATGTTCATCTCAAACGTCACGGCAGAATTTATAAAGGCCTGTGTCCTTTCCATTCCGAAAAAACACCGTCATTTACCGTTTATCCCGATACCGAAAGCTACTACTGTTTCGGCTGCGGTGCGGCGGGCAATGCAATCAACTTTGTAAAGGACATCAATGGCCTCACATCCATAGAAGCAATAAAAATGCTTGCCCAGCAAAGCGGCATGCCTTTGCCTGATGAGGACGACAAGGCATCAAAAATAAAAAGCCGTATCTATGAGATGAACAAGCTTGCGGCAAGATATTTCCACGCAAACCTTAACTCCGAAAAGGGCAAACAGGCAAGGATTTATCTGCGTCAGCGTCAGCTTTCGGACAAAACAATTGTCAATTTTGGCCTTGGCTATGCAAGCGGCGGCTGGGATTTGTGCAATTATCTTAAGAAAAAGGGCTACACCGAAGACGAGATGGTGGCAGCATATCTTGCAGGGCGAAGCCAGAAGGGAAATGTATACGATATTTTCCGCGACAGAGTGATGTTCCCGATTATCGATTTGCGCGGCAATGTAATTGCTTTTGGAGGCAGACGTATGGGGGACGAGGGCGGTCCGAAATATCTCAACAGCGGTGACACGCCAGTATTCAAAAAATCAAACGGACTGTTTGCACTCAATCTTGCAAAAAAATCCGGCAAGGATACCTTTATCCTTGCCGAAGGATATATGGACGTTATTGCGTTGCATCAGGCTGGTTTTACAAATGCTATTGCCACACTTGGCACAGCCCTTACAAGCCAGCAGGTAAAGCTGATTGGTGACTATGCCAAAAATGTTGTTATAGCATATGATTCGGACGAAGCAGGGCAAAAAGCAACGCGCAGAGCAATGGAAATGTTTACCAAAGAGGATGTAAATGTCAGTGTTCTGCAGATGGAAGGTGCCAAGGACCCTGATGAATACATCAAAAAATTTGGCAGCAACAGTTTTGAACTGCTTATAAACAAAGCAAATTCGGCACTTGATTTTGAACTGCAGAAGCTAAGAAAACAGCACGATATAAAAGATGTGCAGGGCAGAGTGGACTATCTGACCAAAGCCTGTGAACTGCTTGCTTCCCAGCCAAACCCGATTTTGCAGGATATATATTGCGGCAGACTTGCCGAGGAAACAGGTGCTGGCAAGGAATCGATAAAACTGCAGCTTGAACAGGCAAAAAACAGGTTTTACCGCAATAGTGCTGCACGGCGCAACAAGGCAATGATGAAGGAAGGCCTTGCAAGCGACATAAAGGTGGATTACCGCCAGAGCGGAAACACTGTGCCGAAAGTTCTTGCACAGCAGCAGATAGTGTCGGCACTTATCCGCGACAACGACCTTTTGCCGATAGTGGAAAGTCAGCTGACTGAAACAGATTTTACCGATGAAAATATGAAAAATGCCTATGTCAAATTCAGAGAACTTAAGGCTGAAAACCAGACAGTGGGATATGCGCTGCTTTATCAGTTTCTCGATGATGACACAAGGAAATCATTGGCTAAAATAAATGCAACCCTTACCGACATAATAATGACGGCGGAGGACCTGCAGCTGCATATAGACAAGCTCAAAGCTGCACCAATGGGGCAGAATGAGGTTAAAAATGCCAGCCTTGAAGAACTGGCAAAACATATTGAAAAGCTAAAAGAGAAAAAGAAGTAATAAAGGGGAGTTTATTATGACAAAAAATACAGAGAAAAAAATCACAACAATTCAGGAACTGGTTGAGTTCGGTAAAAAACAGAACAAACTGACAAGTACTGAAATCAACAAATTTCTTGAAGAAGTAGGTTTTGACCTTGAACAGGTTGAAAAGCTTTACGAAGTAATTGAAGCAAACAACATCGAAGTTATCGATATTGCAGAAGAGGAAGAAGAAGTTCTTACAGAAAAGAACGTTGAAAAATTCGAAAAATCCCTTTCCGCAGAAGGCGTAAGCATTGATGACCCTGTAAAAGTTTACCTGAAAGAAATCGGCAGCTTCCCGCTTCTTACTCTTGAAGAAGAAGTTGAACTTGCTGAAAGAATTTTGCAGAACGATGAACTTGCAAAGAAAAAACTTGCCGAAGCAAACCTGCGTCTTGTTGTTTCCATTGCAAAAAGATATGTAGGCCGCGGTATGCTGTTCCTTGACCTTATTCAGGAGGGCAACCTTGGTCTTATCAAAGCTGTTGAAAAATTTGACCATACAAAAGGCTTTAAATTCTCAACATATGCAACATGGTGGATTCGTCAGGCAATCACACGTGCCATTGCTGACCAGGCAAGAACAATCCGTATCCCTGTTCATATGGTAGAAACAATCAATAAAGTTAAAAAAGTTCAGAGCCAGCTTTTACATAAAAACGGTCAGGAACCATCTGTAGAAGATTTGGCAGAAGAACTTGATATGTCACAGGAAAAAGTGCGCGAAATCCTCAAAGTTGCACAGGAACCAATCAGTCTCGAAAGCCCAATCGGCGAAGAAGAAGACAGCCATCTTGGCGACTTTATCCCGGACAGCGATGCTCCAATCCCGGAAGAAGCAGCAACACACGCTCTGCTCAAAGAACAGCTTGGCGAAGTGCTTGCAACACTCACACCAAGAGAAGCAAAGGTACTCTCTCTCCGTTTTGGTATCGAAGACGGCAGACCAAGAACACTGGAAGAAGTTGGCAAGGAGTTCAACGTAACCCGTGAACGTATCAGACAGATTGAAGCAAAAGCTCTCAGAAAACTCCGTCATCCAAGCAGAAACAAAAAGCTCAAGGATTTCCTTGACTAATATAAAGCTTTACAAATCACGGAATATGGAGTGGTTTATATGGAAAAAAAGGTTAACAACCGCATAAAAATTCTTAATGCAGCCTGGAAGCTTTTTGAAGAAAAAGGTTACGAAGAAACTACAGTAGATGAGATTATCGAAGCTACCAATACATCAAAAGGCACTTTTTATCATTATTTCAAAAGCAAGGAAGACCTGCTCAGTCTGTTTTCCTACATATTTGATGAAAGATACGAAGAACTGTCCAAAAAACTTGATGTGGATATGAACAGCTTTGACAAACTGATGGTTTTGTGTGATGAGTGTTTTTCCACTATTGAAAATGACTATTCGCTGGAACTGGTTGCAAGGATGTATTCTTCTCATCTGTTTTCTAAAAACTCAAAACATCTGCTGGATAAAAACCGCATCTACTACAAGCTTTTGCGTAATGTAATTGCCGAAGGTCAGCAAAGGGGACATATCCGTGATGACCTGTCGCCTGCGGAAATCATCAAAGCCTACACAATTGCAGAACGCGGTCTTATCTACGACTGGTGTGTGTGTAACGGTGAGTACTCACTGAGGGATTACGGCTGCAAAATGATGAAAATGTATCTGGTGCAGATAAAAGAAACTGAATAGGATAAAAAAGGAGTGATTGCAAAATCACTCCTTTTTATATTGAAATTTAATGTAAATTGTAGTTTGCAAATGCTGTTTTTAATTTAAAATATCCGCTGTACAGATATATTAAAATGTGAAATTGCAGTAATACAGTTGACAAAATTACTCTACAACTGTAGAATATAAGTAACACTACAAATGTAGAGGAGTGACTGTATGAAAAATACCATTCGACGTTTACCTGATGCGGAACAGGAGGTAATGCAGGCAATCTGGGCGTGCACTGCTCCTGTTGCAAGGACGGACATTGAACAGATACTGTTTAAGACACACCCGATGGCAATGACAACACTGCTTACCTTGCTCACAAGATTGGCCGAAAAAGGGTTTATATCAATCGAAAAAGACGGGCGCAGAAGCTATTACACACCGCTGATATCACAGCAGGATTATCTTGCAGCCCAAAGCAGCAGCTTTATCAAAAAGCTTTGCGGGGGCAATCTG
>JAGBFE010000281.1 GCA_018109965.1 Oscillospiraceae bacterium
AGCAGGCCGATAGCAAAGTTTGATATCATATGCCCAAGCATTGAAACAACAGACCCCAATGTGATAATGGTAAAGTTTTTTGTCCACAGTTTTTCTGTCATTATTTCTTTCGCCTCGATTTAATAAAATATACTTTTCCACAATCAACGATATTCCTAAATTGTGTATAACTTGTGAAAACCATAAAATAATTCTTTAGATAACAAAGGATAAAGGTTTCTGCACAAAATATTATTCAAAATACTGTACAGAAACCTTTTATTATACTAATTTAATATAATCCTGCAGTCATCAGAACATGCTGATTACATTTGTAATCATAACAATAAGAATAAGGATTGGGGCAATATACTTGATTGTAAAACTGAAAAAGCCTTTTGCTTTCACGCTGAATTTGCCGCCCTGTTCGATTTCGTCATAAACAGCTTTTGGTTTGAGAACCCAGCCTGCAAGGATAACAATTACCAATGCACCGATTGTCATACCGATGTATTCACCGCAGAAATCATAAAAATCAAGTATACCCATACCAAGAATTGTTACGTCGCCAAGCAGACCAAAGCTGAGTGCTACAGGGATACCAAGCAATGTGATAACTGCACCTGTGCCGATTGCTGCTTTGTTGCGGCTGATACCCTTTGTTTCGCTGAGAACAGAGGTTGTAACTTCCAGCATTGAAATTGAGCTGGTAAGTGCTGCAAAGATAACAAGCACAAAGAAGATGAGGCCAAAGATGTTGCCCATTGGCATTTCGTTGAAAACGCCAGGCAATGTGATAAACATAAGTGCAGGGCCCTGTGCAGGGTCAAGACCGAGAGCAAATACTGCAGGGAAAATTGCAATACCTGCCAGGATTGCTGCCATTGTGTCCATAAGCGGAACAATGATTGCGTTTTCCTGAATGTTGTCACTGTCTTTGAGGTAAGAGCCGTATGTAAGCATTGTGCCTACACCCAAAGAACAGGAGAAAAACATCTGTGACAAAGCAAGGCCAAGTGTTTTTGGTGTAAGTTTTGAGATGTCAGGTTTGAAAAGGAATTCAAAACCTGCTGCTGCGCCAGGCAATGTAACTGAACGGATGATGATAACAAGCAGACACACAAAAAGTGCAGGCATCATAAATTTGGATGCTTTTTCGATACCGCCTGCAATGCCCTTTGTAACAATAAAAACTGTTGCTGCCATAAACAGCACAAAAAAGATAATGCCAAGATAAGGGCTTGATGTGAATACACCAAAATATTCGCCAGGATTTGCAACCGCATTGCCGCTTGCAAACAAGCCTTTTGCATACTGAAGTGTGTAGTTGATAATCCAGCCGCCAAGCACTGCATAGAAACCAAGAATAAGTGAAACTGAAACAACGCTTACATAACCTGCAAAGCCAAAGCGTTTGTCAAGTGTTTTGTAAACTGTAATAACATTGGCTTTTACCTTTCTGCCGAATGAAAATTCGCACATCATAACAGGAATACCAACCAATGCAACAAAAACAAGATATGCAACGATAAATGCAAAACCGCCGCCCATACCTGCTTTGTAAGGGAAGCCCCAAAGGTTACCAAGACCAACTGCAGAACCTACAGAAGCCATAATGAAGCCAAATTTGCTGGCAAATTGTCCTCTTTTTTCCATACTTTTCTCCTAACCCTTCTGCATTTATAAATATAAACACAGAGTTAATTTTTATTCATAAAAGAATTGAATATTATTTTATCACAACCAACAATTTTTTTCAACACAAAAAATACAGCTGTACAAATTTACCTGTACAGCTGCATTACATTTTAATATTTTATGAACTAAAAATCAATTTCCATAAGTTTTGCTGTTGCAAGGATGAGAATTTCCAGTGCACGCATAAAACCTTTGATGTCATAGCCTTCTTCGGCACCGTGTACAGGACCGATGAAATCAGGGAAATAATCAGGGTAGGCTGCGCTTGGCTCAATGCCAAATGCTGCTGCGGATGGGAAATGGCGTGCATATGTGCCGCCGCCGATTGTGTAAGCTTCTGCATTTTCACCTGTGATGTCATTATATGCTTTGAGCAGTGCCTGAATCGGTGCAGAGTTTTTGTCCACATAAAATGGCGGGTTATCTCTTGGCATTTCCACTGTGCCGCCTACAGCTGCAAGTTTTGCAGTGAGAGCTGCTTTGATTTCGTCACCTGTGATAGATGTTGGAAAACGGATGTTGATGTTCTGCACAAATTTGCCGTCTTCCAGCTTCATCATACCGCCAATACAGGTAAGCGGTGTAAATATGCCGTCATCGGAAGCAATGCCAACGCCTGCGCCGTCTGTTGATGAGTGCAGGTCGGACAGCACTTTGAAATATTTTTCTTCTTCTGCTGTTAAAAGACTGTTTGCAAGGCAATACTCTACAAGCATACCGATTGCATTTTTTGTGCCTTCAGGCATAGCAGCGTGACCGCCGATGCCGTAAGCCTTGAGTGTTGCAACACCGTTTTCAGCAGAAATTTCAATTCCTTCTGCCTGTGGGAGTGCTTTGTCTGTTTTAATGCTGATTGATGCGCGGTCAGGAATAACATTGGATGCCACTCCTGCTGTGAAACTGACAACATTGCCGTTTTCGATTTTTGCACTGATAAGATTTGCCGCTGCAATACCCTTTTCGCCACAGCACACAGGGAAATTTGCATCAGGAGTGAATGCAAAAACAGGAGCAGGATAGTTTTCGAGATAGTATTCCACATCTCTCATTCCGGTTTCTTCTTCGCAGCCAAATAGTGCACGGAGAGTATAAGGCAAAGTTTTGTAGTTGTCCTTAAAGAATTTAAGCATATACATTGTGATGATTGCAGGGCCCTTGTCATCGCACACGCCACGGCCGATAAGCCAGCCGTCAACCTCGCGCACAACAAACGGGTCAGCTTTCCAGCCGTTGCCCTCAGGCACAACGTCAAGATGTGCAATGGAAGCAATGTATTTGTCGCTTTCGTCCTTTACTTCGGCATAGCCAAGATATCCTTCGCAGTCCTTTGTATCAAGGCCAAGACGTTTGGACATAGCCAGAGCCAGATCAAGCGCCTTGCGGTTTTCCGCACCAAAAGGTGCATTTGGTGCAGGTTCACCCGGGAGACTTTTTATAGCACAGATATCCTTGATATCCTGAACAATATTTCTTTCGTTTTCTTTTACAAATTCTTTTACTTTATTGTGAAGATTTTCCATAAATTTTCTCCTTTAAAGTTTGTGTCATTAAATACATTATACTGTCTGGTACAAACAAATTCAACACAAAACATTTGTATTATAACATATAATATGATAGAATTATGGCGATATTTATGAAAGGAATATTTTATGAAAAAACTGTTTAATATAAATACAATTCTCATTGGCATTGTGCTTGTTGCAGGTGTTGCAGGTATTTTGTTTATGAACGCAACAAAGGAAGAAGGCAGCAAGGCAATTGTGGACATAAACTATAACGGCAAAACCGAAAGAATGGAAATTGACCTTTCCGTTGATGAAACCTACCATATAGAAACAACCCTGCCTGTTACCCTTGTGGTAAAGGACGGCAAAATCCATTTTGAAAACAGCCAGTGTCCTGACCATCTGTGCGAAGGCTTTGGCGAAATCTATTTTGACAACCAGAGTGCATCCTGCCTGCCTGCAGGTGTTATTGTAACTATTGATGAGGCTGTACAATAATGAAAATAATTAAATTTATCGCTATACTGGCTGTGAGTGTTGTGCTGCTTTCCGCCGCATTTATCACTATTTTCGGTTCAATGGGTGACAAAACTGCATCCACCTCTGACACACAGGCAGTGGAAAATATATCACAGGATATTTCTTCTGACAAAACAAACAGCGACAGCAATACCGACAGTGCTGCTTTGTCCGGCGAAAGTGAAAGTACTTCAGGCGCTGACAGCGAAGCTGTGCAGGAAACTGTAAAAACTGTGCTTGGTGATGTAACAATCGGTGATATCGGCAGTCTCTCTGCCGAAAGCATTGTATGGGGGCCCGGTGTCAGCTTCAATGATGACAACCAGCCAACCGCCTGTGTAACTCTGCAGGAAAAATACGGCGACATTGGCGCTGTATTTGTAAATGACGATGACAAAATATATCTCACCTTTGACCTTGGGTATGAATCGGGTTTTACAAACGATATCCTTGATGTGCTGAAAGCAAACAATGTAAAAGCCACATTTTTTGTTACAGGCAGCTATGCTGAAAAACAGGGCGAAATTGTGCAGAGAATCATCGATGAGGGACACACAGTGGGCAACCACAGCTGGTCCCATCCTGATATGACCACTTTGAATGATGCAGATGCCGCCCTTGAAATCACAAAGGTACACGACATTGTGAAAGAAAAATACGGGTACGAGACATATCTGTTCCGTTTTCCCGCAGGTACTTTCAATGAAAAAACACTTGCCATTGCCGCACAGAACGGACACCACAGTGTGTTCTGGTCCTTTGCCTACAACGACTGGGACAACGTAAACCAGCCCGATACAACCGAAGCTTTGAAAAAGACAACCGACCGTTTGCACCCCGGTGCTGTTTATCTGCTGCATCCAATGGAAACCAACAGCAAAATACTGGGCGATTTGATTGCCAATGCAAAAGCCGCAGGGTATGAAATCGGGGTATTTTAAAGTATAACTTAAATAAAACAACAATAAAACGACTGTATAAACACAAATTGCTCATACAGTCGTTTTTG
>JAGBFE010000282.1 GCA_018109965.1 Oscillospiraceae bacterium
ACATCTCAATGTATTCGAAAACATTGCTTTTCCGCTCAGAGAAAAGAAAGTTCCAAAAGCAGAAATTGAAGAAAAGGTTAAAGAAATGCTCAAGCTTGTTATGCTTACAGGCTTTGAAAAACGCAATGTGACAAGTCTTTCGGGTGGTCAGCAGCAGCGTGTTGCAATTGCCCGTGCGCTTATCAATCATCCAAAAGTTCTTCTCCTTGATGAGCCGCTCAGTGCACTTGATCTTAAACTGCGCAAGGATATGCAGCAGGAGCTCAAAAAAATTCAGAAATCCACAGGTATCACTTTTGTATTTGTAACACACGACCAGGAAGAAGCCCTCAGTATGTCAGATACAATTGTTGTTATGAGCGAGGGCAAAATTCAGCAGATAGGTACACCTGTTGATATTTACAACGAACCTGAAAACGCTTTTGTTGCTGACTTTATCGGTGAAAGTAACATCATTGACGGTGTAATGCTGGAAGACGGCAAGGCAAGATTTTCCGGTCATACATTTGACTGCCTTGACAGCGGTTTTGAAAAAAGAGAGCCTGTTGATATCGTAATCCGCCCTGAAGACGTTGATATCGTGCCTGTGGAAAAAGGTATGCTTGAGGGCGTTGTAACATCTGTTACATTTATGGGTGTTCATTACGAAATCATTGTTGACGTTAAAGGCTTCAAATGGATGATTCAGACAACTGATTTTGTTGATGTTGATGAACACATCGGTATCTATCTTGAACCTGATACAATCCACGTTATGAAAAAATCCAAATACTCAGGTATGTTTGGTGACTATTCATCCTTCTCTGACGAAATGGACGAGCTTTCCAATGCAGGAGGCGATGAAGAATAATGAAAAAAAGCCTTACAAAAGGCAACAGCACCACAAGAATGCTGCTGACACCATATTCCATATGGGCAGTAATATTTATTCTTGTTCCGCTGTTGTTTATTGCGTACTACGCATTTACAGACAACAACTTTAATTTTACGCTTGATAACATTGCAAGATTTTTCACCGCAACAAGCGAAATGACAGCGGACGACGGCACTGTGAGGGAAGTTAGAACATATCTTCTCATCTTTGGTCGTTCTCTCAAGCTGGCAATCATCTCGACTGTAATCTGTCTGATTATGGGTTATCCGCTTGCTTACATTATGGCAAGGGCAGAGGAAAGAAAACAGCGTATGATGATGACACTCATCATGATTCCTATGTGGATGAACTTCCTTATCCGTACCTATGCATGGATGACAATCCTGCAGGATACAGGTATTTTAAACGGCATTCTTGATATGCTCGGACTGCCTGCAATCCACATTATCGGTACCGAAGCTGCTGTTATCATCGGTATGGTATACGACTATTTCCCATATATGGTGCTTCCAATCTATTCCATTATGGCAAAAATGGATATCCGCCTTATTGAAGCGGCACACGACCTTGGCTGCAACAGCATTTCAACTTTGCGCCGTGTAATCTTTCCGCTAAGTCTCCCGGGTGTTATGAGCGGCATCACAATGGTTCTGATTCCGTCAATCAGTACCTTCTATATTTCACAGAAACTCGGTAACGGCAAATTCTTCCTTATCGGTGACGCTATCGAAGGTCAGTATGTGGCAAACAACCTGCACTTTGCAGCAGCAATTGCATTTATCCTTATGATAATTCTGCTGGTATGTATGGGAATTGCAAACTACTTTACCTCAAAACGTGTATATGGAGGTAAATAGTTATGAGAAAAAATGCATCTAAAATTTATACAGCAATTATCTTCATATTCCTGTTTGCACCTATAGCAATTTTGCTTGTTTTTTCCTTCAATGACGGCAAAAGCCTTTCTGTTTTCAGCGGCTTTTCACTGAGATGGTACAAGGAACTGCTCAACGACCGCAATACACTTGAGGCACTCAAAAACTCACTTGTGCTTGCGTTTTCTGCAACAGCAATTTCTGCTGTTCTCGGTACAGCAGCATCTGTTGGCATCAACAAGCTGCGTTCCAAATGGTACAGAACAGCAATCGATACAGTTACAAACATTCCAATGACCAACCCTGATATCATCACAGGTATTTCATTGATGCTTATGTTTGTGTTTGTGGGCAGACTGTTCGGGGCTTCCACAAGCCTCAACTTTATGACAATGCTCATAGCCCACGTTACATTCTGTCTGCCGTATGTTATTCTGCAAGTACTGCCAAAACTGCAGCAGATGGACAAATCTCTTCCGGAAGCAGCAATGGACCTTGGGTGTCCGCCTTTGCGTGCATTCTTCAAAGTTGAATTGCCGGAAATTATGCCTGGTATCATCACAGGTGCAATTATGGCATTTACAATGTCCCTTGACGACTTTGTAATCAGTTATTTTACAGCAGGCAACGGCTTCCAGACATTGCCAATCCGCATTTACGGTATGACCAAAAAGACAGTTACACCAAAGATGTATGCTCTGGCAACAATTATCTTTTTTGTAACCCTCAGTCTTTTACTTATCAACAATATTGTTGATAACGAAGACAGCCGCAAACTTGCGGAAGCCAAAAAGGCGGCAAAAGGCGAAAAACCTGATGGTGACTACAACCCTAACAAACGCAACGCGGCACTTGCACTTGCAGCAGTTATTGTTGTTGTGCTCAGTGTTGGTGCCTTCAAAGGCTCAGCAGGAGCATTGGAACTCAATGTTTACAACTGGGGCGAATATATCTCCGATGGCAGCGAAGGCAGTTTTGATACCATAAAAGAATTTGAAAACTGGTACGAAGAAACCTACGGCCAAAAGGTTGTGGTTAACTACGATACTTTTGCATCCAATGAGGATATGTACAACAAGATTTCGGGCGGCGCAGTGAGCTATGATATTATCATTCCGTCCGACTATATGATTGCTCGTATGGCAAACGAAGGTCTGCTGCAGCCGCTGGATTTTGAAAATATCCCTAACTACAGCAATATTGACGATACTTTCCACGGTCTGTACTATGACCCGGACAATCAGTATACAGTGCCTTACACATACGGCATTGTGGGTATCATCTACGATGCAAATGTGGTTGACGAAGCCGACACAGGCAGATGGGACTTGCTGTGGAACGAAAAATATTCCAACAAAATTGTTCAGTTCAACAACTCCCGTGATGCATTCGGCACAGCAATGTACAAGCTTGGCATTGATGTAAACACAAAAGATGCTGCATTGTGGGATAAAGCACACGCAGAACTTATGAAACAGCGTCCGTTGGTTTACAGCTTTGTAATGGACGAAATTTTCAACATTATGCAGTCGGGCGAAGCTTCAATCGGTGCATACTATGCAGGTGACTATTTCACAATGATGGAAGACCAGGCTGACAATGTTGACCTGCAGTTCTACTATCCTGAACACACAAATATGTTTATCGATGCAATGTGCATTCCAACCTGTGCACAGAACAAGGAACTTGCTGAAATATTTATCAACTATATGCTCAGCGAAGATGCTGCAATTGCAAATGCAGAGTACACATATTACGCTTCACCTAACAAACTGGTATATGAAAACGAAACATATATCGAAGATATGGGCGAAGATGTTGTGGAAATTCTTTATCCGGAAATCGGTGACTTTGCATCAGAATATAACCAGTACGCATACCGCACCCTTGACAGGGAAATGCTGGACTATATGAACAATCTGTGGGAAACAGTAAAAATCAACTAATAAAGCAAAAAAAGAGCAGGAATTTCTTGCTCTTTTTTATTGCGTGTAATATCATTGTAATAATGTAATAATAAGTATTAAACATATAAAGGAAAAATAAATGACATCGGGTTTGTACATCCACATTCCGTTTTGTGTAAAAAAATGCAACTACTGCGATTTTTACTCGATAGGCGGCAAAAATACAGCAGCTGACGAGTATATCACTGCTGTAAAAAAAGAAATAAAAAAATATGATAATGTGCAGTGGAAAACTGTTTATTTCGGTGGCGGCACACCAAGCCTGCTAACTCCACAACAGGTGGCAGATATTCTCTCAGGACTGAACATTGTTCCAAATGCCGAAATCACCCTTGAAGCCAATCCCGAAACCGTTACTTTGGAAAAACTGCAAGGTTACCGCAAGGCAGGCGTAAACCGCATTTCCTTTGGTGTGCAGACGGCAAAGCAGCAAAGCCTTGAAACACTGGGGCGCATACACTCCAATCAAAAGGTGACCGAAGCTTTTGAAAATGCAAAAAAAGCAGGCTTTGAAAACATCAGCGGTGATGTAATGCTTGGCCTGCCTGATTACAGCAACAAAGAGCTTGATGATACAGTGCAGCTGCTGTCTGACCTTGGCGCAACCCATATTTCTGCATATATGCTCAAGATAGAACAGGGCACCCCATTTGCAAAAAACATTCCGAAAAATCTGCCCGATGAAGATGCAATGAGCGATTTTTATCTCTACGCCTGCGAAAAGATTGAAAGTATGGGATACAGACAGTACGAAATTTCCAACTTTGCAAAGGACGGCTGTCAGTCACAGCACAACAATATCTATTGGAAACTGGAAAATTATGTCGGCATAGGCCCGTCAGCTCACAGCTGCTTTAATGGCAAGCGTTTTTATTATCCGAGAGATATAAAGCAGTTTATCGAAAATCCGCAGACAATACCTGACGGAGAAGTTGACATTGATGAATATATTATGTTGTCTCTGCGCCTCAAAAGCGGCTTAAACCTTGCAGAATTAAAGGAAAAATGGAACAAGGAACTTACACCCTTGCAACTTAAAAAGCTGGAAATGCTCGAAAAACAAGGGCTAATAACCTTTGAAAACAACACGGTTTCACTTACACCAAAAGGCTTTCTTGTGGAAAATGCAATCGCCTGCGAAATTATGATGTGACAGGAGAAATAATGATAAAATTTATAACAGACAATGGACTGAAAGCTGAAATAGCAGCAGAAATTCTTTATAACCTTACAGAATGGTTCGGCTTGCCGGACAGCACAAAGGAATACATTGTAAACAGCGGGGAAATGCCGTTTTGGGCATATTATGTTGAAGATAAAGCTGTAGGTTTTATTGCTTTAAAGCAGACATCGCCGTCAACTGCCGAAATTTATGTTATGGGTATTCTCAAAGAATATCACAGACAGGGAATAGGGAAGGTTTTGTACAGTGCTTTTGAAACATATGCACAGGCCTGCGGCTATGACTTTGCACAGGTTAAAACTGTTCAAAAAGGCAGGTATGAAAGCTATGATATAACCAACAGGTTTTATGAAAAACTGGGTTTTAAAGAACTTGAATGTTTTCCAACTCTTTGGGATGAGTGGAACCCATGCCAGTTATATGTAAAATATATCGGTAAAGGTATATAATTTTGCACTGCAACCAAAGGTTGCCCGATAGTTGCTGGCAGCAACCGGACAAATAATGTAAAATATTTAAAAAACACGGAGGGAAAATATATGGCAATGGCAAGTTTGTTTGGTGGGGCAACAATACTTTTTATCTTATTGTTTTATGGACTGATGTTTGGTCTGACAGTATACATATTGATGCTGATTATCCGAGCACTCAAAAAATACATTAACTCAAACAATACAAAGGAGAATATAATAATTCAGCAGTCATTGGGTGAAAGTATCAAAAATCATCGTATGAGATGCAATATGACACAGGAGTTTGTGGCAGAAAAGCTGGGTGTAAGCCGTCAGGCAGTGTCCAAATGGGAGAGCGGAAAATCTGACCCAAGCACAGCAAATCTTATTGCTCTTGCAAAACTGTATGGTATCTCGATAGAAGAACTGCTTAAAAATATTCAATAAAAAATTAACCCGTCAGAAAATAACTCTGACGGGTTAACTGTTTATATATTTAAAACTTCTCTGATTTTTGCAGTCAGTTTTGGCTGTATAGCGTAATAAGTCCATGTATCAGGTTCCTGCGGCAGTTCATCAAAAAATTCAATATTCTCAATTTCAAGCTGCGGTAATGGTTCAAACTCAAATATTTCAGCAAAATACAGCATACCAAAGGTCTCTGTCTTTTCATCAACTACAGAATAAACACAAACAGGGAATAGATTATATTTTATTGCTCCTGTTTCTTCCCACAGTTCACGCTTGGCACAGTCCAATATAGTTTCATCTGGTTCTCTGTGTCCGCCAGGCCATTCGTATGTATTGCGGTTTTTATGTCTGCATAAAACCCATCTGCCGTTATGGCGCGAAACCATAACGGCAAATTTCAGCAGACTGTCTTCCACCTTGTCGTAAAAATTTATGGTTACCATAACATACCTCAAAATATTGTCAGTTATGATATCAATGGACTATCTGTACGGATAGTCCATCATTATTGTTATTAAAATATAAAATCACAATTACCACTTGGTTTTTGTTTCAACAACTTTACCTGCAATGTAAACATTGTTCAGGTCCTCGCCGCTGATGATTTTTGGTTCATAATCAGGGTTGAAAGGTGAAAGAATTATAGTGTTGCCGCGGCGGCTGAACTTTTTCAGTGTGCCTTCGTTATCTCCGTAAACAATAACACCAAGGTCACCGTCGTTGAGCGTAGGCTGTTTGTGCACAAGGGCAAGGTCGCCGTCTTTGATGCGGGGTTCCATGCTGTCACCGCGCACGATGAGATAAAAATATTCATCTGGGTTTCTCACGTTGGCGTATTCATAACCATAATCGTCATTGTATGCCAAAGCATTGTAACCTGCACGAACAGTACCGATAACGGGGATGCCAAAGCCCTCATCTTCGTATTCCACTTCAAAAGGAAATACATCAGCAATGGAAGGCACTTCTCTGCCTAAAAGAAAGTCAACGCTTGTCTGGAAAATTTCAGCAAGCTTTGAAAGCGTATCGGTATCAGGCGTGCTTTTGCCTGTTTCCCATTTGCCGATTGCCTGCTGGGTAACCTTTAACTGCTTTGCAAGCTCTGCCTGACTCATTTTATTGTCTTTTCTTAATTTCTTAATCTGCTGGCCGAACATACATTCACCACCTATAGTTGTTATTTTACATACATTATACAACATAAATTTGTATTTGTAAACAACCAAAAGTAGTAAAATTTATAAAAAATACAACCAAAAGTGTTGACAACAACCGATAGTTGTGATATCCTTTAATCAAAGGAACAACCAATAGTTGTTACAGGTTGTTAAAGGTGAAGGTTATGAAAAAACAGAGCAGAATTACAATAGCAAACGGTATGACAGTTATTGCAGCATTTGCAACATTTATGTGTCTTTTTGCAATTAACGGCATCACATTGCAGACAGCAGTTGCTTTGGTTGCGGCTATGGGATGTGCTTATCTTACAGCTTGTTTTTTCAAAGTTGAAAATCTGCTCAGAAAACAGAGAGCAGCACAGATAAAGGCAAACCGTCAGAGACAGGCACGTCAGCAGCTTAAAGTGGTGCGCAAGGCAGATATCAAAGTTGCTTGATTTTATTGACATAAAAATATTATCTGTATGTTTGGTAATATTATTTTGTGATTATATATCGATTATATAGCAATAGCGTCATAAATTAACCATTTAAACAGGTGATTGGCAGCGATCACCTGTTTTGTTGTGTTTGTGCACAAAAATACGTTTGAATGTTTAGTGAATTTGTCATGAATTGTACTTGATTTTATACACAAACAGGCGTATACTGATAAGCCGAAAATGATAAAACAATATAATTACAGTCAATTGATTATGTTG
>JAGBFE010000283.1 GCA_018109965.1 Oscillospiraceae bacterium
AGCGCATAGATGTTATGCACGAAACTGCAGATGAACAGACTGAACAGAAACTGATGGAATATGCCCAAAAACGTAAGGATGGCTATCCTTTGCAGTACATTATTGGTATATGGCAGTTTTTTGACCTTGACCTGTATGTGGGCGAAGGGGTGCTTGTACCCCGTCAGGACACCGAAACAGTGTGCGAAGCTGCTTTTGAAGTTATAAACACCATTGACACTCCAACTGTTTCGGACCTGTGCAGCGGCAGCGGCTGTATTGCATTGGCAACAAAAAGATTTTGCCCCAATGCAAATGTGACGGCGGTGGAAAAATCGGATGAAGCTTTCAGATATCTCCAAAAAAACATTGCTCACACACAGCTTGATATTACCGCAGTAAAAGCAGATATTGTGTACTATGCCGATACTGTTGCAGATGAAACAGTGGATGTTATAATTTCCAACCCGCCGTACATTGACCCTGCGGTAAAACTGCAAATGCAAAAAGAAGTTACCTTTGAGCCCGAAATGGCACTGTTTGCAGAGGATAAAGGCCTGTGGTTTTACAGTTTTATAGCTAAAAGCTATTATTCAAAGCTTAAAAAAGGCGGATATCTTGTTTTTGAATACGGCTTTGACCAGAAACAGGCAGTAAGAGATATCCTTTTAAACAATGGCTATACTGTTGTAAAAGAGATAACCGATATGGGCACAAATCCGCGTGGAGTTGTAGCAAAAAAATAAAATAAGACAAAAAAATTGGTATAAAAACAAATATAAAAGTTTGTATTTTATGCCGATTTTTGGCATTTTAAGGTAAAATATTTAATTTTACTATTGAAGTTTATAATAATATATGATAATATATTTAACAACCAATAGTTGTTAAAATTGATGATTTAAATTGATATAAAGGAGTACAGAGATGGCTCAGTCTAAAAATCCTGTGAAATCTGCATCTGTAGCAGAAGATAAAGAAAAAGCATTGGCCACAGCCCTTGCAAACATCGAAAAACAGTTTGGCAAAGGTGCTGTTATGCGCCTTGGCGAAAACGTTACAATGAATGTGGACAAAATCTCCACAGGCTCACTTTCTCTCGACGTTGCTTTGGGAATCGGTGGTGTGCCACGCGGCAGAATTGTGGAAATTTACGGGCCTGAATCCAGCGGTAAAACCACACTTGCCCTCCACGTTGCAGCCGAAGCACAGAAAAACGGCGGCACAGCAGCGTTTATCGACGTTGAGCACGCTCTGGACCCTATTTATGCAAGCAATATCGGCGTTGATATCGATTCTCTCCTTGTTTCACAGCCTGACACAGGTGAACAGGCGATGGAAATCTGCGAAGCACTTGTGCGTTCAGGCGCTATCGATGTAGTTGTGGTTGACTCGGTTGCTGCAATGGTACCAAGAGCTGAAATTGAAGGGGAAATGGGCGACAGCCACGTTGGTCTCCAGGCAAGGCTTATGAGCCAGGCATTGAGAAAACTCACAGGCTCTATCGGCAAAACCAACACAGTTGTTGTATTTATCAACCAGCTGCGTGAAAAAGTTGGTGTTATGTACGGTAACCCGGAAACAACACCTGGCGGCCGTGCACTCAAATATTATGCATCTGTACGTATTGATGTGCGCAAAGTTGAAGCACTTAAAAACGGCGGTGAATTTGTGGGCAACCGCACAAGGGCAAAGGTTGTTAAAAACAAGGTTGCTCCTCCGTTTAAGGAAGCTGAATTTGACATTATGTTCGGTCAGGGTATCTCCAAGGTTGGCGAAATCCTTGACATCGGTGTAAGCATGGGCATTGTTAACAAATCCGGCTCCTGGTTCAGCTATGGTGACACACGTCTCGGTCAGGGCCGCGACAACATCAAGGAATACTTTATCCAGAATCCTGACCTTGCAAAAGAAATTGAAGACAAAGTGTTTGAAAAACTCAGCGAAGAAAGCAAAAAAATGGCAAACCGCCGTGCAGCCGCACGACAGGCAGCACCTGCAGCAACTGAGGTTGAAGTTACAGAAGAAAAACCTGCACCAAGACGCCGCAGTGCAAACATTGATATAGATGTTGAATAAGATTGAAATTACAGATATAACAAAAACAAAAAAGGGCCTCAATGCCCTTTTTTGCCATAACGGATTTTTGTTCTCGGTAGACGACCTGCTTTTGGCACAGGAAAAAATCAGCATAGGCTTCTGCTTCACACAGCAGGAGCTTAGTTTGCTTTACGAAAAAAGCAGTACAAACAAAGCGGTGCAAAAGGCATACAGTCTTTTGTCCTACCGTTCCCACAGCAAAAAGGAGCTGTATGACAAACTGTGCAAAACTTTTGACAGTGACTGTGCAAATGCAGCCTGCGATAAAATGGAAGATTTAGGTTTAATCAATGATTTTGAATACTGCAAGGCCAAAGCAGAATATCTTGTTATGACCAAAAAGTGTTCATTGAGTGAAACACGCTGCAAACTTTTGACATTGGGTATAAATAAAGATATAATAGAAAGTTGTATAGATTTATATGACGATGAAACCCAGGCAGAAAATCTCCGCACGCTGATTGATAAAAAATACCGCTCAAAGCTGGCACAGCCACAAAAGGTCATTGCTGCACTGATGCGCAAAGGCTTCAGCTATTATGAGATAAAAGCTGCCCTCAATGAGTTACAGATCGAAACAGAGGACGAATATTAAATGGTTATTACTTTAGTATCTCTCGGCTGCCCAAAAAATCAGGTAGACGCCGACATTCTCGCTCACAGCCTGCTCAAAGCGGGACACACAACCACAACCGATATGACCGAAGCTGATGTGTGCATCATCAACATCTGCGGTTTTATCACTTCCGCAAAGGAAGAAGCTATCGAAAACATTTTCAACGCAGTGGAAGCACGCCTTGAAAATCCAAAGCTTAAAATTGTGGTTACAGGCTGTCTGGCAGAACGCTACAGAGACGAAATTATAAATGACATTCCGGAGGTAAACGCTGTTGTGGGTATCGGCTCAAACAGCGATATCTGCGGCATTGTGGAAAGTGTTGTAAAAGGCGAAAAGGTATGTCGTTACGGCAAAAAGACCGACCTTGACATCACCGCAAAACGCATTATCTCCACACCAAAGCACTATGCTTATCTCAAGATTGCCGAAGGCTGCTCCAACTGCTGCCATTACTGTGCAATCCCTATGATACGCGGTCCGCACCGCAGCCGTGCTATTGAAAGCTGTGTGGAAGAAGCAAAATTCCTGGCTGAAGAAGGTGTGCAGGAAGTTATTATCGTTGCACAGGACATTACCGCATACGGCGAGGATTTGTATGGCGAAGGCAGACTCCACACACTTATCAGTGAAATTTCCAAAATTGACGGTATCGAATGGATACGTCTTATGTATGCTTATCCGGAACGTTTGTCCGATGCAGTGATTGCCGAAATGGCATCCAACCCAAAGGTTGTGCCTTATCTCGATATGCCAATCCAGCACATCAACGACCGAGTACTTAAAAGCATGAACCGCAAAGGCGGCACAGCAATCATCAAGGATGCGGTGGCCCGTCTGCGCAAGGCTATCCCGGAAATTTCCATCCGCACTACACTTATCACAGGTTATCCCGGTGAAACAGAGGAAGAATTCAACGAACTTTACGAGTTTGTCAAAGAGGCAAAGTTTGAACGTCTCGGCTGCTTTGCATACTCCGAAGAAGACGGCACAGTTGCCGCAAAAATGGATAATCAGATTGATGTGGAAATCCGCCAGCAGCGTGCAGACAGCATTATGCTGCTGCAGACCGACATTATGGCACAGTGCCAGGCAAAACTTGTCGGCAGGGAACTTGATGTTATCGTAGATGATTTTGACAGCGAAAACGGCATCTGGATATGCCGCAGTGTTTACGATGCACCGGAAATTGACGGCGAGGTTTATATCGACGGCGGCTATGACGTTGAGGTGGGTGATATCGTAAAGGTGCACGTTGTACAGAGCGATATCTATGACCTTTATGCAGAACTTGTTTAAGGAGAAACAAAATGAATTTACCTAATAAACTGACGCTTTTGCGTTTTGTGCTTGTACCTGTGTTTATGGTATTTATGTACCTTGACAATCCATACAGCTATCTTATCGGCCTTATTGTTTTTGCAGTTGCTTCCTTTACCGACTTTCTCGACGGCAGCATTGCACGCAAATACAATATGGTGACAGATTTTGGCAAATTTATGGACCCATTGGCAGACAAGCTTCTCACAACAGTTGCACTTATCTATCTTTGCCTTAATGGCATGTGCCACGAAATCATCATCTGCATTGTGCTTGCACGCGAATTTGCAGTCAGCGGTATCCGCCTTATCGCAGCGGCAAACCCCAAAGGCAGCAAGGTTATTGCAGCAGGTATGATGGGCAAAATGAAAACTGTGCTGCAGATGTTTGCGAGTATTTTTGGACTGCTTGCAATGGCACTTTTGTCAATGGGGGCAATCGGTGCCGGAACTTACAGTACAATGGCACTTGTTACCAATGTGGCTATGTGGATTATGGCAGTGCTTACAGTGGTCAGCGGTATGCAGTACATCATCCCAAACTTTGACCTTATCAAAAACGCAAAATAAATTTTACGGACGGATTTGTTGTATCCGTCCGTTTTTATTGCAGGGCAAGCGGCGCACGTTGTTCTGTTGTGTTTACACGCACAATTATATAGGCGGCCATTTAAATTAAATATTTAATGCCATTATTGACAAACCACACCCAAACTGATAATATATTTACATATGTGAAATGCGTTATTATCAAGAATAGTAAGCAGTGTAAAACCTTGACAGAGAATGGGCGTGACCCGCTGAAAGCGCCTTAAGGACAATAAGCTGCCCAATGCACTTGAAAGCACACAGGGCGAACTTCTTTAACAGAACATTAGCTTTGTGCGGTGTCCACCGTTATATGGAGCCCGAGTTATAAACCGAAGTGGAACCGTGGCAATTTTGTTTGTTGTCGCCTTCGTCTGTTTTGTGCAGATGAAGGCGTTTTTTTATTGCAACGGATTTGTCACTCTGAGCATGGCGAAGAGTCTCTGTGGTTGACCGTATTGATGTTTGACGGATGACTGATTGTATAGAGAAATTCTTCGGCATACTGCCTCAGAATGACATAAAACATCTTCCGTTTCGCTCAGCGGCAACTATCGAGTTAATAACACATCAATATAAATCATTTTCAAAGTAAAAGGAGAAATTTTATGGCACACATGAAAATTTTCAACACATTGACCCGTAAAAAAGAAGAATTCATCCCACAGGTTGAAGGTGAATACAAAATCTACGTTTGCGGACCTACAGTTTACAACTTTGTGCACATCGGCAATGCAAGACCTGCAGTTATCTTTGATACAATGCGCAGATATCTTGAATACCGCGGCAACAAGGTAAACTATGTTTCCAACATCACAGACATCGATGACAAAATCATCAAAAAGGCAAACGAAGACGGCACAACGTTTGAAGCTGTTGCAAGAAAATACGAAGAAGAATACTACACAGACCTCAAAGGCCTCAACGTAAAACCTGCTACAGCAAGACCACGCGTTTCCGACACTATCCCTGAAATCATCGATATCGTGCAGACACTTATCGACAAAGGCCACGCATACCGCGTTGACAACGGTGACGTTTATTTCCGCGTACATTCCTTCAATGAATACGGCAAACTCAGCCATAACCCACTGGAAGAACTGGAAAGCGGAGCAAGAATTGCCGTTGACGACATCAAGGAAAGCCCAGCAGACTTTGCACTTTGGAAAGCATCAAAACCGGGCGAACCAAAATGGGATTCCCCATTCAGCGAAGGCCGCCCAGGCTGGCATATCGAATGTTCCGCAATG
>JAGBFE010000284.1 GCA_018109965.1 Oscillospiraceae bacterium
TGATTCAAATGCTGTTGTAAACGCAGAAAGCGCTGTCTGTATAAACACAAAATTGGTTGTTTCTGCCTGTTTTTTTAGTGCTTCAAAACGTTCCTGCGAAACATTGAGCAGCTGATAAGTGCTCTTTGGCAGGTTTGCAAGCAACAGGTTACGGAAATGAGTGATAAGTTCTTCACAAAGACGTTTTATATCAACAGATTTCTGTTCAAGGAACAATATTTCCTGCAAAGCAGCGGCAAGATCTTTTTTGATTATGCAGTCTGCAAGGTTTATAATTTCTTCCTGTTTTGAAATACCAACCACATCTGCCACAACATTGTCATCAATTGTGTTGCCCCGTGACAGACAGGTGTCAAGAATTGAACTTGCATCACGCATTGCACCATCCGCAAGGGACGCAATTGTTCGTGCTGCGGAAACAGAAAGGTCTATCCCCTCACAGTCAGCAATGTACATCAGTGCCTCACCGATTTCTTCAATACTAAGCTTGTTGAAATCATATCTCTGACAACGGGAAAGTATTGTTGCAGGTACCTTGTGAAGTTCTGTTGTTGCAAGAATAAATACAACGTGTGCAGGTGGTTCTTCCAATGTTTTGAGCAAAGCATTGAACGCTGCTGTTGAAAGCATATGAACTTCGTCGATGATGTAAACTTTGTATTTTGCCATAACAGGCAGATACATCACTTCGCTTAAAATGTCACGGATATCCTCAACACTGTTGTTGGAAGCCGCGTCCATTTCGGTAACATCATATATGGATTCGTTTTCAATGCCTTTGCAAACATCACATTCAAGGCAAGGCTCGCCATTGTGGTTGTGCTGACAGTTGATTGCTTTTGCAAAAATTTTTGCGCAGCTGGTTTTACCTGTGCCGCGTGTGCCTGTAAAAAGAAATGCGTGGCCGATTTTGCCGCTGGAAACCTGATTTTTAAGGCTTTCTACCACAACCTTCTGGCCTACAACTTCCGAAAAGGTTTTAGGGCGATATTTTCTGTACAAAGCGATATGTGCCATAATAAAAACCTCCGAAAATACTTTTAAAAAAGGACAGGCTATTGGCCCATACTGTTTTATATGCAAAGAAAACTGCAAATATCGCATAGTCAGACCACTTAATGATACTTGGTTCCCCACCTGACATGGTTCATGGCGATCTATCGTATTCCGCCCTCTTTGCATATAGAACAATACAAAAATAGCTCTGTCCTGTTAACTGTTATATATTAACATATTTTTTGTGATTATTCAAGTAGTTATTAGATAAATTACATTTTTTGCTTACACGTTTATTTCAGACAAATAAGCCCTGCGACACACAGGGCTTATTGAACAATGTAAAACACTGCTTACTATGGCTCTGCAAACACATTTGCCAAAGCAAAAATGGATATCCAGGTATATTTGCCTACAACACCATCCTGTGTTAAACCCACATGCTGCTGAAAACGGCGCACAGCATTGTCGGTTTCGTTGCCGAAAACACCGTCTTCTTCAAGATAATCATGAACAGGATACTTTGCAAACACAACATTCAATGCCGCCTGCATTGTTTCCACTTCTGTGCCTGTATCGCCATACTTTATTGACGGTTCGGGATGATTTGGAAATATCATACAATCACACTCCTTGTACCACAGTATATGTGCTACAAAATATAAATGTGCTTATTCCAGACCATTGTCCATAGCCGTCAGTTTTATCTGTTCGTTCAAATCAACAATTATTTTTCTGCAGTTTTCACAATAATACGCTGCCGGAGCATTCAACTGCAAAAAATCTCCAAGGCGGATTTCATCCCTGCGTTTAAACACAGTAAATTTATCTCTCGGAGTCCATATTGGTGCTGATTTGGCATCTATAATTCCTCTTTTCATCTCGCTGTTACAGTATGGACATTGCATAGTTAAAATCTCCCTTTCCCTATTATTTTTATTGAAATACAGAAAAAGCCCGTTCTGATGAACAGGCTTTTTGTAATTAAGTAAAATTATTTAACGATTTCGCCTTCGTTAACGCCGCCACAAGCGTTGTTTTCGTCTGTGTCGATATGCATTGCTGTTGCATAAGAAGCACTTACTCTAACAACAACATCGTCAAATACAAGGCTTCTGCCGTTTGTATCAACTTTAACTTTAACGATTTCTTTATCAGCTACACCGAAGCTCTGTGCATCTTCAGGAGTGATGTGGATATGTCTTTTTGCTGCGATAACGCCTTCTGTGAGTTCAACTTCGCCAGCTGGGCCAACAAGTTTGCAGCCTGCAGAACCTTTGATGTCGCCGGATTCTCTAACTGGTGCGGAAATACCGATGGAACGAGCGTCTGTCAAAGACAATTCAACCTGTGTTTCTTTTCTAACCGGACCAAGAATGGAAACGTTTTTAAGTTCTTTTTTAGGACCTACAACTGTTACTCTTTCTTCACAAGCAAACTGGCCTGGCTGGGAAAGGTCTTTTTTATGTGTAAGCTGGTGACCTGCACCAAAAAGAATGTCAAGGTGTTCCTGGGACAAATGAATGTGTCTTGCGGATGTTTCAATTAAAACTTTAGCCATTATATATATCCTCCATTTAAAATGCTTTTTTTGCATTTGTTTTCATTATTATGATACATTAAAACAGTGAAAAAAACAAGAACTATTTGTGATTAAAATAACAGTTTTGAATTTTTTCTTTTTTTGCACACATTTGGCTGTTTAAAACAGTTTCTTTTTGGATAATTCAACATTTTTGTGGTTATTACATATACTGATAATGGTGATGCTTGTGGATAAATTGTATATAAGGAATAATTTTTTAAAGAAAATATATTTTAATGCCGCCAGAAGCCTTATGGATAACTGTTTTAATTATATGAAACAATATATTGACCACCAATCAATAGGTAAACTGTGTTTTTATATCAAGCAGTCGCCTTCCCCTGTAACAGTGCAGCTGCAGGATTGTTACGGGGCTTTTGTTACAGCATTGTGCA
>JAGBFE010000033.1 GCA_018109965.1 Oscillospiraceae bacterium
GTCAACACTTTTTTGTGACTTTTTTAAAACTTTTTTATGCTTTTTTGTGGATTTTGCTATCCCTCTCAGGACAGCTTGATTATATTATCACACTCCCCTCCCCTTTGTCAACATCTTTTTTGTGGGTTTTCCCACCTTTTTTATGACCCTTTTTTCGTGCACCAATTATTGTGTTTTAAATCGTTTTCATCTCTATATATCGACTTTGATTTATTCAAATCAAAAGCGCCTCTCAGTCTGACAAACCAAAAGGCGCTTTGTATATTGATATCTGTATGTGTTTATATATTATGTTACTTATTTATATATACGCTTATTCAAAATTTTTTATTGTGCCGACAAATGCCGCTGCAATAAGAAGCGGATAAACGCTGGACAGATACATCCCGTATGTGCCGATGTTAAAAGCGGAAACTTCCACATAGCCAATCATCATACATCTTAACAGTGCCATACCCACAAGGCCGATAAGAACAATCGCCATCAGACCGTCAAGGGACAGTTTTTTGCAATGGATGTCCCAGCACAGCGCTTTGATAACCCAGCACAGAGACATAACCAGCATAAGCGGAATGCCGATTTTGTAAACCACATTCATCACACGCATAAAGGTGTGGGTGAGCCACTGGAGCGGCGGCAGATAAACAATGTCGCTGTTTGCCACCAGCACGGTACCGCCTTTTTGACGGATAAAGTTTTCCACCTCTTCAATTTCGTGTGGATAACCCACTGCCTTTTCGGCAAGCGGGTCACATTGCCGGAAGGTCATTGCCGCCCAGAAACCTTTGAAACCTTCGCCGATAACCGGCAGAATATACTGCGGCTTGATAGGGCTTGTTACACTTGTATAGAACTTGCCTGCCTCAAGGCGTCCTTCTTCCACCGCCTGCACAATCTCCGCATACAGAGTTTCGTAATACTGCTGTGCTTTTTGCGGTGTATCATAATAACCCGCATTCTGCAGAGCAGTTCTTATAGCCCAGTAGAAACCGCCCGACTGAAAATCATTGAGTGTTTTGTTGAAATAACCGTTTTTAAGTATAGGTTCTTCCAGACCTTCCTCAAACAGTGCAAAGGAAGGCACTTCATCATAAAGCTTTTCCCTCACATCATTTGGTACCGAAACCAGCGGCTGCCAGTCCTCGTGCTCAATGCTCATCAGCGCACCATAAGCCTTGGTGAAATCGCTGCTGGTGAAATCGCTGACAATAAAACGGCCGTAATGGATGTAGTTCATATAGCAATAACTGCAGATAACAGCCGCCGACAATACAAATGGCATTGCAAGGGACACAATACGCACAACCGCGCCTTTGTGTTTTTCCACAAGCCACAGCACCGCCACAATAACAAACGCAATTGCCGCAAAAGGCAACACCCAGATGCCGTCTTCACGGGAGAGATAAACCACACCAAAGGTTACACCATAACCAATCATATATCCTATGCTGTTTTTAATCGGCTGTTTGTATCTCAAACCCACCGCAACGATGCAGGCAAAAAACAGTATGCACAGTGACGGGAATATACTGTCACGGTAAACACGGGTGGAGAACTGCGCCCATACCGCAGGGTTGTAAAGCATACCCAGATACAAAAACAGCTTTGCCCA
>JAGBFE010000285.1 GCA_018109965.1 Oscillospiraceae bacterium
ATCCTGTGGCAATTGGGAATCTATGGAAACATTTTTGCCGTTATATGGAGATACAAACTGCAGTTTTCGGCAGTGAAGGGCATGACGGTTTATGCTTTCGAGGCTTCCGCCATACAAATCATCACCTGCCAGCGGATGTCCCATATGAGAAAAATGCACTCTTATCTGATGGGTGCGGCCTGTGTGCAGTTTTATATCCATCAGAGTAAAGCTGTCATTCTGTTTTATCACAGTATACTCTGTTTTGGCATACTGACCGTCGGGGTGCTCACAGCGGGTAATTATCGACTCCTGCTGACGTGCAATAGGCAGTTCTATAATGCCCTGTGGCGGCTCAACCCTGCCCTGTGCAATTGCAGTGTAGGTTTTATCGACACCGCCTTTGAGTTTTTCGGCACTGAACGGGTCCAGCGCAATAAGAACAAGCCCCGATGTGTTTTTGTCCAGTCTGTTTATTGCGCGGAAAATTTTGCCTTCGCCCTTTTTTTGCCAGTAACCGCAGAATGCATTTGCAAGGGTATCTGTAGGGTGGTTGAAAGATGGGTGGACAGGCATATAGTAGGGTTTGTCCACCACCATACAGCAAGGGTCTTGGTAAACAATGTTTATCGGTATATCCTGCGGGATAACGGTGCTTTTTTCGACATCATCACCGCTGTCCGCAACATTGATTGTCACCCTTTGCCCCGTTTTAACCCTGTAATCGGTGTTTTGTTTTACTCCATCCACAAGTATGCCGTTATCAAGAAATTTAATCTTTTTGATAAGTGCAAGACTCACACCGGATGAGCGCAGGAACGCCGTTAATGCAGAAAGATTATCCGCATCCTTAACAATGAATTCAACTGTCATTTTAGTAAGCTACACCCTGAATTTTCATCGCTTCGCAAACCTTTACAAAGCCTGCGATGTTTGCGCCTGCAACAAGGTTTTTGCCGTCAGAGTATTTTTTGCTTGTTTCGTAACAGGTATCAAAAATATTTTCCATAATATCTTTAAGACGTGCATCAACTTCTTCAAAAGTCCAGGAAAGGCGCAGAGAGTTCTGGCTCATTTCCAGACCGCTGGTTGCAACACCGCCCGCATTGGAAGCTTTGCCAGGTGCATAAAGGATGTCACTGTTCAGGAACACTTCTACCGCCTGTGGTGTGGAAGGCATATTTGCGCCTTCTGCAACTGCCATACATCCGTTTGCAACAAGGGTTTTTGCTGCATTTTCGTCAAGTTCGTTCTGTGTTGCACAAGGCAGTGCCACATCACATGGAACTGTCCAGATTTCACGGCAGTTGTCCACATAAACCGCACTTGGATATGTGTCAAGATATTCTTTGATTCTGCCGCGGCGGACTTCCTTGATTTCCTTGATTACATCAAGGTCAATGCCGTTGCGGTCATATATATACCCATTGGAGTCACTCATTGCAACAACTTTTGCACCAAGTTCAATTGCTTTTTCAGCTGCATAAATAGCAACATTGCCGCTGCCGGAAACAACAACCTTTTTGTCATCAAAATCTGTGTCTCTGAGTTTTTTGAGCATTCTTTGTGTGAAATAGCAAAGACCATAACCTGTTGCCTGTGTTCTGCCAAGAGAACCGCCAAATTCCAGTGCT
This sequence comes from Oscillospiraceae bacterium, assembly GCA_018109965.1. The sequence continues at coordinate 1,614 of JAGBFE010000285.1, forward strand.
TTGCCTGTAAACACACCTGCAAACTCGTTTGCAAGGCGTTTGTACTGACCGAACATATATCCAACTTCACGCTTGCCAACGCCGATATCCCCTGCAGGCACGTCAGTAAACTGACCGATATGACGGTAAAGCTCTGTCATAAAGCTCTGGCAGAAGCGCATAATTTCCATATCACTTTTTCCTTTAGGGTCAAAGTCGCTGCCGCCTTTGCCGCCGCCCATTGCAAGACCTGTGAGAGAGTTTTTAAAAGTCTGTTCAAAACCAAGGAATTTGATTACACTCTGGTTTACGCTTGGATGAAAACGGATGCCGCCCTTGTAAGGACCGATTGCACTGTTGAACTGACAGCGGTAACCTGTGTTTACCTGTACATTGCCGTTGTCATCCACCCAGGAAACACGGAAAGATATCATTCTTTCAGGCTCTGTGATACGTTCAAGGATAGCAAGTTTTTCAATCTGCGGGTCTTTTTCCACTACAGGTTCCAAAGTTTCCAGAACTTCTTTTGCAGCCTGCAGAAACTCTTTTTCGTGAGAATATTTGCTTTCCAGCTTTTCGTACACTTTTTTTACATAGTTATTGTTTATCATAATACCAAACCCCGTTGTATTATATTGTATAAAATTATAAATATAGTATATAACAAAAAAATGACATAATAAAGATTTTTTTGAAAATTTATATTACAAAATCGTTGAATATTTTTTATTATTGTGTTAAACTGTTAACTTGGAATAGGAGTGATGGTATGAATTATTGTTCTAACTGCGGCACAAAGCTTGACGCAAACGCTTCTTTTTGCCACAACTGCGGTGCGAGAGTTGCCGCCGCAAACACAGGTTATACAACAAATACTGTTATAAACGGTCAGAAAAGCAAATTTGTTGCAGGCATAGTTGCTATTCTGCTTGGTACACTGGGTATCCACAACTTTTATCTTGGTTACTACAAAAAAGGCATCACTCAGCTTTTGATGTTTGTGTTTTTCCTTGGCTGGGTTAGCTTTATATGGGGTATTGTGGATGCAATAAGAATTTTTACAGATAAAATCACCTGCGATGCCAACGGCGTGCCATTGGCAGATAATATTTAAATAATTGCTAAAATATGAGTAAACCAGACGGCAGCGCGTTTTTTGACGTGAGGAAAGTCCGGGCTTCACAGGGCAAGGGTAGCTGATAACGTCAGCCGAGGGCGACCTTAGGGAAAGTGCAACAGAAAATTACCGCCTGCTTGCAGGTAAGGATGAAAAGGCGAGGTAAGAGCTCACCAGCATGGTGGAGACATCATGGCTGTGTAAACCCTACCCGAAGCAACACCCGACAGTAAAGCATATGCGCCCTGCAGCTTTCAGGAGGTGGCTAGAGCTACAAGGCAACTTGTAGTCGAGATAGATTGTCGTCTAATACAGAACCCGGCTTACGGTTTGCTCATTTTTAATAAAAAACAAAGCAGTCAGTGCAAACTGACTGCTGTTTTTTTGTTTGTATTTATGCCTGCCCTTCGGCAACAAGGTTTTGCCACTGGGCATAAAGTGCATTCCATGTGTTGCGCCCCACGATACCGTCAGCCGTAAGATTTGCCTGCTGCTGAAATGCAATAACGGCATTTCGTGTTGCGTTCCCGAATATGCCGTCGGGATTTACAAACGGTATATCGGGATTAGTCTGCCCCACACCGTTAAGCCAGGTTTGTATTTTGACAACATTTTCCCCTGTTGAGCCAAGCCGTAATGCTGTGCCCGGGTAGGCATCATCTGCAGGCGGTGTTTCCTCAGGTGTATTTACACCATTTTTTATCCCCTCAAATATATCCTGCATTTTCTGCCAGGTCTGCTGCCCCACAATGCCGTCCTGCGTGAGACTGAAGTAATCCTGAAACTGTTTTACAGAGTTTTCGGTTGCTGTGCCAAAGCTGCCGTCAATTGTGACAGGTCTAATGGAATTTACATAAACTGCCGTCTGGTTGAGATAAAACTGAACAATCTGAACATTGCGGCCTGTGTCGCCCCGTCGCACCGGTCTGCCCGGGTACGAACCGTCCTGTATAGCTTCGCCCTCACTTGTCAGCTGTGCCAGCTTTTTGACCGAAACATAGATGTAACTTATTTTGTACCATGTGCGTTTGCCCACAACACCGTCTGCAGTAAGGTCAAATATATCCTGAAATCTGCGCACCACCTGTGCCGTGCTTTCGCCAAAAACTCCGTCCACATTGACTTTGCCCATTGCAGGATAATTGTCTGCAATGCGGTTGAGCTGCGCCTGCATTACCCTCACACTTTCTCCTCTTGAGCCAACCCTCAACGGTGCCCCCGGATATGAGACAGGAATTGGTGCAATATTGTTGCTTTCCACAATATTGATATCATTGCCGTAATATTTACGCAGTATGGCTATTGCACTCATTCCGCGCTCGGCATCGGTTTTGCTGCCCCATTGGCTCATTCCGCTGCAGGTTACAGTTTTCCCGTCGCAATACTCGGCAAAAAATGGGTCTACACGTCCTGTTTTTGTAAGATATTCGTTGAATATTTCCTCAACAATTGCATCGGTGCTTTCAAAGGTTGAACGGTTGTGGACATATTTCTGGTCATAACTCGGAGAGTTTGTAATATTGAAATCATATCCCCTTGATGGATACCACTCGGTGAAAATACGGTTTAATACAAAGGAAATCTGTGCATATATATTTGCTCTGAGCGCCTGCTGCGGCCAGGTGGGATAAATTTCGCTGGATGCAACACTTTTAAGATAATCAATAAACGGCACCGTAACATTGCGTGCACTGGCATTTGGTGCTCCCAGATGTACTGTTATGTTTTCGGGGATTACAACTCTCTGGAGAACCCTTGATGAGCCTTCGTGTGCATATTCGGGAATGTCGTGAAGCTTGTGCGGGTCTTCCCTGTTTGATTTAAGTTCAAAATCACTGCCAAAGTTTTCAGGCCGTGCAAGCAGGTCTATATGCTGCAGCGTTGCCTGCCCGTCAAAAATATTTACCCCCAACGCCTCAGCCTGTATATACCCTTCTGCATATACAAACAGATTGTAGGTCCTGTATGGCAGGGTAATATTGTTTTCATCCAGTGACAGCTCTTTGGGCACAGTTTCAAGTTCAATATATTCGGTAAGTCCTTCATTGTTTGTATATACTGTTTTCTGTTCCAGCAAAAGCGAGGTATCCGCCTCGGTTATAAGTACCTGTGCATTGACCACAGGCAATATAAGCTGAGTGGTTATTCTTACCTGCAAGAATCCTGTTGCCAAAAAATCATACCTTTCTGTATAGATATTTTCTTTTCATTCAATATATTTTATGTGACAGCAGCATTATTGTTGAAAACAAAAAACTCCCTGAATTATATTTCAGAGAGTTTTATTTTTACCATCCTATATATTTAAGCCAATTTAACAGCAGGTAACTCCACTGGGCAACGTGGTTTTCCAAATCATTGCTGCGGTTTGTAAGGCCAAGGCCGTGACGGCCGTTTGGAAAAATATGAAGCTCGGTATCCACACCGCAGCTTTTGAGCACTGCGGCATATTCCAGCGAATTTTTGACATTTACCGTTGCATCATCAAATGTATGCCATATAAAAGCAGGCGGTGTGTTTTTGCTGCATATCAATGACGGTGTAAGTTGTCTGCGGGTGTCGATGTCTCCGCTTTCAGCCATTTTGTTTCCCGTCAGATTATCCCCCGACCCTATGTGGGCAATCTGTGTGTCGTAAAGATTTATAACAGGATAACACAGTATCTGTGCATCGGGCATATAATCAGCGCTGTCTGTTTTGTCTGTAAATTCATCGTCAATAACATCAGTATATGTGGACAGCAGTGCTGCAAGGTGCCCTCCTGCCGATGAACCCATAGCGGCAATTCTGTTTTTATCTATACCAAATTTTTCTGCATTGGCGCGTACAAAACGCATTGCTCTCCTTGCATCCATAAGCGGAAGAGGAAAGCTGTGTGGTGCAACACGGTATTCCACAACAAACGCCGTAATACCGTTGTCCGATAAAAACTCTGCGTATCCGTCACCTTCATGTGGTGCACGTTTTTCGTAACCGCCGCCCGGAAAAATAACAACTGCACATTCAGACCTTTTATCCTTTGGACAATAGTATTTAATCATCGGTTTTTCATCACATCTGCCAGGGACTTTCTGCCACAGTTCATATATTTCAGTATACATAAAACACCTTCTTTTCATTTATCTGCATAGTACAACAGATAAAATAATAAGTCAATAATATTATATTTTAACCTTTAATGCAGTTTAAAATCATTCAAGGAAAAACTGTTAATTTGCTTTTATCAAATTGTCAGAACATACAAACCTTTCTCCTGTTGAAGAAGAAAAAGCAATCAACGTTTTAAACAACATAATATAGTTTTGGCGTGTACACAGCGTGTACAGCAATAAACTCAACCTAAACACAGAAAATGCAAAAGTGCAAAAACATTAGTAAAATAGCCAAAAAATAAAGGGTGTAACCGAAATGGTTACACCCTTTTGGTTGGGCTAGCTGGATTCGAACCAGCGGGATGACGGAGTCAAAGTCCGTTGCCTTACCGCTTGGCGATAGCCCATTATATTAAAAAAGCACCTGATTAACAGGTGCTTTTTAGCTGGGGTGGAAGATGGGATTCGAACCCACGGTCTCCAGTGCCACAAACTGGCGCTTTAACCAACTAAGCTACATCCACCATATCAATGGTGCGCCTGAAGAGACTCGAACTCCTGACCCACTGCTTAGAAGGCAGTTGCTCTATCCACCTGAGCTACAGGCGCAAACTTGATTGCTAAAAAATAATACCATATCCACACCAATATGTCAATAATTTTTTTAAAAAAATAATTGCTTTTTTCAAAATAGTTTTATTAACCAAAAAATTTATATTTTTAACCATTTGTGTTATTAGTTTTGTATAAAATAATATATGATGTAAAAATAATGCTGTAAATTTAAAAAAGTTTTTTGAAAAAACTGTTGACAAAACAAGGTGGATGGTATATTATATAAACAAGTTAGCAGTCGCTAACTCATCATTAGAAATATCCCCCATTCAATACGCCTTTGCGGGCGTATAATTTCAAACCAACAAGTTAGCAATCGCTAACTTTCGTAAATATACTTATATATCATCACAATCAGGACATACTAACAATATCAATTCAAAGGAGATTTTAATGTCAGAGTCTTTACTTATACACCATTGCTCCCCCACCCTCGCAGGTGTAAAAACAGGCAATCTGTTTACTTGTAACTGTAAATGCAAAAAAGAAGTCAACAAAGAAATACGCCGTTTAAACCGTATTCTTGTTCCAAAAGGTCTTCGCATTATTCCTTTGAGATTTCATAACGGCAAAGCGCTGATATATGTATACCGTCCTGAAAAACTTACAGGTGATTTGAACAATCAAATGGCATCTGCCCTGCTCAGGCAGTGCGGTTATCCGCTGAAAAGCAGCAATTACTGCGTGATTGAACTTATAAAGAGATTGGACCTTTCAAATGATTTTCCTCACGAAATAGGGCTGTTTTTGGGCTATCCGCCCGAAGATGTTAACGGCTTTATCAATGACAAACCGCAAAACTGCAAATACACAGGTGTATGGAAAGTTTACGGTGATGTGGACAGTGCAAAAAAGACATTTGCAAGATACAAAAAATGCTCCGAAATATATCGACGCAGATTTTCTGACGGATGCAGTATTGAACAGCTTGCAATATGCGTTTAATAACAAACTGACAAGTTTTTCTCCTCCCTCTGAGATTTCTTGTTTATTGGAATAAATATGAAAACAACGGATTGCTATAAACAGGCAATCCGCTGTTTTTTATTGGTCTTTTCGTTGATATAAGTTTTTCAATATGTTATTATAAATAAAAACAGGTCTCAAAGGAGAAAAGTATGAAAACAATAGGAATGATTGTAGCTGTAGAAATAAAAGCTGTGCTTGACAGATATAGTTCTCAGCTGGAAGAAAAAAATGTTGCAGGATACAGAATTCTTGAATATAGAACAGACAAATATAACCTTGTAATTGCAAAATGCGGTGCAGGTGAAATTGCGGCAGCGGGCTGCACACAGTTTATCATCAGCGAATACAAGCCTGATATGATTATCAACTTTGGTGTTGTTGGCGGATTAACTGCCGAAATGGCAAAAACCAAAACCTGTGTTGTGGAAAAGGTTGTGCATTACGATTTTGACACAAGTGCTGTTGATAACTGGGAAGTTGGCAGATATGCAGAATATCCCGACCCATATATCCCTACCAACAGCGATTTGCTGCATAAGGCAATCGCAATAAACCCTGAGCTTATGCCTGTTATATGTGCATCTGCCGATAAATTTATTGCTGACCCGCAGCTTAAAGCAAATCTCAACAAACAGTTTGGCGCACATATCTGCGAAATGGAAGCTGCAGGCATTGTGCTTATCTGCAACCGCAACAATGTGCCTTGCCTGCTTATCAAAAGTGTAAGTGACAGCATTGAAGGCGGCGCCGAAGAATTCCGCAGCACAATCAACGAAGCTGCTGCACTGTGCCTTGATATTGCTGATAAAGTAATAAGCGAATTGTAATTACCATATAAATTATGCAAAAAACCAGGTCATATGACCTGGTTTTTGTTTTGTATGTAACCGTAATATATCTCAAATGATTTTTGTTTATTGCTATATTGTTTATTTGTCAACCGCAATATGTTTGCCCGGAAGATTCATCTTTCTGCGGATTTCGTACAGTTTTTCCACCTGTTCATCGGTAAGAGAACGCGGATTGCCTATCATTTTTGATTTGTACATCAGTTCTGCATAAAATTCGAGGGATTCAAGTTTGTGATATGCATTGAGAAGGTCAGAACCCCAGGCAAGTGCACCATGATTTTCCAGCATAACCTGGTCGTAATAAGGCAGAAACTCTTCTATTGAATCCGGCACTTCCATTGTGGATGGAGTTGCGTATTTTGCAAGCGGTACACCCCCAAGGTTGATAACAGCTTCCGGCATAATAGGGTCTGTCAGAGGCATACCACAGATTGCAAATGCTGTTGCATATATAGGGTGTGCGTGGACAACCGCTTTTACATCCGGTCTTTTTTCGTAAATGCGCATATGCATTTTGATTTCGGATGATGGGCGGAAACCTTCGTTTGCTTCCAGCACATTGCCTTTTGCATCAACTTTACAGATAAATTCCGGTGTCATAAAACCTTTGCTTACACCTGTTGGTGTGCACAGAAATTCATTGTCGTTGAGTTTTACAGAAAAGTTGCCGTCGTTTGCTGCAACCATTTTTCGGTCATAAACTCTGCGGCCGATGTCACACATCAGTTGTTTTATTTCAAATTCTGTCATACTTAACCTCTCATTCGGCTGATGATTTCGTTTGCTTTTGCATAAACTTCCTGTGCAGGTGTGCCGATAAAGAATTTGCCGTCTTCATAAAGCACTTTACCGTTGACCATTGTCAGTTTGACATTCTGTTTGCTGCCGCTGTATACAATATTTTTTACGATATTGTTGATTGGCTGCATATTCGGCTGGTTAAGATCAATCACAATAAGGTCAGCAAATTTGCCCTCTGCAAGTACATCTGCATCTTTAAGGCCCATTGCATAGGCACCTTCAACAGTTGCCATACGCAGAACATTGTCAGCACTTACTGCTGCAGCATTGTTTTCACGTACCTTTGCAAGACCTGTAACAAGGAACATTTCGCGGAACATATCAAGACAGTTGTTGCTTGCAGGACCGTCTGTGCCGATTGCAATGTGAACACCTTTTTCCAGCATTCTGGTTATATCTGCAATGCCGCTTGCAAGTTTCAGGTTGGATGCAGGGTTTGTAACAGCACAGATGCCTTTTTGTGCCATAATGTCAAGGTCTTCGTCTGTCATATATACACAGTGATAGCAGCTGCCGCCGTAGTCAAACATACCGAGGCTGTTAAATAGTGCTGTAGGTGTCATGCCGTGACGTTCAATGCAGCCTTCAACTTCCCCTGCAGATTCACTGCTGTGAGTGCTGATTGGCGCTTTGTATTTTTGTACAAGTGCGGCAAGTTTTTCGAGATTTTCACGGCTGTTGGTATATTCAGCGTGGAAACCAAGCTGGAATGTGACAAGTTCTTCAGGATTGTTGTATTTGTTAAGCCATTCTTCCAGACCTTCAAAGGACTGGGAAAAATTGTTGAGGCCGCCCACCATTACTGTGCGGAAACCGCAGTCAGTTGAAGCCTGTGCGATTGTATCAGGTGTGAGATACATATCAAAGTTTGCTGTAATACCGCTTGTGAGATATTCCATAATTGCAAGCTTGGACAGATGATAAATATCGTCAGGTGTAAGCTTTGCTTCCATAGGGAATATCTGATTGTTCAGCCACTCGTGGAGCGGCAGGTCATCTGCATAGGAACGCAGAAATGTCATTGCAGAATGGGTGTGTGCATTTTTAAAGCCAGGCATTACCACATTGCCCTCTGCATCAATCTGGCGGTCCCACTCTTCTTTTGGCGCATTTGCCGCATCACCAACATAGGAAATGCGGTTGCCTTTGATGTGAACTTCGCCCCAGAAAATATCTTTGCCCTGTTCCATTGTAAGAACGCGTGCATTGTATATACGGATATTCATAATAACACCTCGAAGAAATTATCGTTTACCCTTGTCATAAATTTCACCCAATGCTTTCGGTGCATCGTTATGTTTGGAGAAGAATACAAGCAGAAGCATTGTAAGCACATAAGGAAGAATCATAATAAGGTCAGAGAAGCTGCTTGGCAAACCTGCCGCCTGAACAAGTTGATGTCCTGCACTGTTGGCAAAACCGAACAGCATGCAGGCTGCAAGTGTAGGAACAATTTTCCAGTTGCCGAAGATAAGGGCAGCAATGGAAAGATAACCGTAACCAACATAGATACCGCTGGAATAGTTTGCACTGATTGAGTAAGCAAAGCTCATACCTGCAAGACCGGACAAAGCACCTGAAACCATAACCGCAATAAAACGGATTTTGGCAACATCGATACCTGCTGCATCAACAGCGTGAGGGTTGTCGCCACAGGCACGGAGATGCAGACCGAATTTTGTGCGGTAAAGCACATACCAGGCAACAACTGCAACAACAATGATAATAACCTCAAACGGATAAATATCTTTAAAGAAAGCGCCCACAACAGGAATCTCGCTTAAACCCGGCACTGTCCATCTCTGGGAAACGCCAAGTTCAAATTTGTTGGATGGCTTGCCGAATGCAACGCGGTTTACAACCTTTGTCAGGAATTCTGTAAGCGCCATTGCAAGAATATTGATAACAACACCGCTGATAACCTGGTCAGCCTTGAATTTAACGCACAGAAGTGCGTGGAGCATTGCATAGGTCATACCGCCAAGCATTGCAAAAACCATTGCTGCATAGTAAGGAATCTGGCTGTTTGCGCCCATTGACTGCATCATAAAGAATGCAACAAGGGCACCTACAAAGGCACCTGCACCCTGCAGACCTTCAAGTGCAAGGTTGGTGATGCCGCTGCGTTCAGAATAAATACCACCGATAGCCATTACAAAAAGAGGCAGGCCAAAGGATAAACCGTCTATAATAATTTTATCTACCATTATTTATCCACCTCCGCTTTGTTTGCTTTTTCAATTTCTGCAATATTTTCCTTGGAACGTTTTACAAGGTACTGAATAAATGCACCGCAGGCGCTGAACAGCAGGATAAGACCTGTGATTACCGATGCAATTTCGGCATCAAGACCTGCAGAAGAACTCATATAGGTTTTGCCCTTACCCATAATGGAGATAAGGAATGAGGACAAAAGAATGCCCAGCGGGTTGCTGTTGCCAAGGAGTGAAACCGCAATGGCATCAAAGCCTGTGGAAGCCAGCACCTTTGGCTGCATGGAACAGAAATAGCCAAGATAATATGTTGCGCCTGCAAGGCCGGACAATGCGCCGGAAATAAGCATTGCCAACACCATATTTCTGCCGACATTTATGCCTGCATACTGTGCAGCCTTACGGTTTAAACCGACAGTTTTTATTTCGTAACCGAAGGTTGTTTTGTCAAAAATAAATTTGATAACAAATGCCGCTATAACAGCAAGGATAATTCCCAGAGGTATATCATATTTATAGCCGCCTATCTGTGTATTCATAAGTGTAAGGCGGGAAGCATCCGAAACATTTGTAGACTGACGGGAAACAGGGTCAACATATTTTGTGTTGATTAAAAATGCCACCACATACTGAATGATGTAGTTTATCATAATTGAGGAAACAACCTCGTTGATATTGAATTTATACTTCAGCCATCCGATAAAAGCACCGACAAGACCGCCAACAACGATTGCAACGATAACAACAAGAGGTTTTGCAATCGGCGCAGACAGTGTGCTGTAACCGATAAGTATTGTGGAAACAAAGCCTGCAGCCAGCATCTGACCGGAAACACCAATATTGAACAAACCTGCTTTAAGTGCAACAGCAACAGCAAGGGATGCAAAAATCATCGGAGTCCAGTAATTCATAAAGCTGAAAAAGTCTGTCAGCATGCTTTTGCCGCCTGCATATCTGGCTTTCGGCCAGATGCCGCATCCCTGCAGCAGGTTGAGATATGCCGAAACAGGGTCTTTGCCAAGCGCAGCAATAACCAATGCGCCAACAACAAGGCTTAAAACAATTGCAAAAACCGGGATGGTGATAGCCTGATATTTTTCGTTACCGAGCAATTTTACAAAAAATCTGGTAACAGGATTAACTTTTTGTTTTTTCATTTACTCTGTCACCCCCATCATAAACTGTCCGACTTCTTCAACTGTAAGAGATTTTGCGTCTGCCACTTTGAGAATCTGTCCGTTATAAATAACCGCAATTGTATCCGCAAGGCCCATAACCTCATCAAGTTCAAGGGATATAAGCAAAATAGCTTTGCCCTTGTCACGCTCTGCAATAATCTGATTGTGGATATTTTCGATAGCACCGATATCCAGACCGCGTGTTGGCTGAACAAAGATGATAAGTTCTGCATTTTGTTCTACCTCACGGGCAATAATGGCTTTCTGCTGGTTGCCGCCGGACATGGAGCATACAGTTGTCTTTATCCCCTGTCCGCTTCGGATATCATATTTATCGATAAGCTTATCGCCGAATTCATCAAATTTTTTGTGGTCAATAATACCCTTGTTTGCAAAAGGCTGCTGATAATAATTTTTAAGTGCAAGGTTATCGCTGAGAGTAAAATCCAGCACCAGACCGTATGTCTGTCTGTCTTCTGGAATATATGCTATTCCCTCGTCATTGCGTTTTCGGATATTCCAGTTGGTGATATCTTTGCCGTTGAGTGTAACTGTGCCGCCTGCTGCCTGCATAATGCCTGTGATTGCATCGGCAATTTCTACCTGACCATTGCCCGACACACCTGCAATAGCCATAATCTCACCGCTGCGCACATCAAACGAAGCCTTTTTTACAACTTCAAAACCGTTTGCATCTTTAACTGTAAGATCTTTTACGCTCAGCACAACTTCGCCGTATTTTGCCTGTGCTTTTTCCCTTTCAAAAGAAACTTCACGGCCAACCATTTTGTTTGCCATTTCCTTGGTTGAGGTTGTGGCAACGTCCAGAACATCAATCAGTTTGCCGCGGTTGAGAATAGCACAGCGGTCAGCC
>JAGBFE010000286.1 GCA_018109965.1 Oscillospiraceae bacterium
CAAGCTATGAAGCTGTGTGCGGCGTCATCAGCTATTGCAGTTACACGTAAAGGTGCAGCACCGTCAGTACCAGTGAGAGAAGAAGCTGAACAAATGCTCAAAACACTTGCATAATTTTAAATATAAAGCTAAAACTTTGTTTTCAGGAGAGAAATATATGAAAAAAGTACTGTTTATCTGCCACGGCAACATCTGCCGCAGTCCTATGGCAGAGTTTATATTCAAGGATATGGTGGCAAAAAGGGGACTGACGGATGATTTTTATATCGAGTCCTGTGCCACAAGCACTGAAGAAATCTGGAACGGTGTGGGCAATCCTGTTTATCCGCCTGCAAAAAGAGAGCTTGCAAAGCACGGCATAAACTGCGAAGGCAAGCGTGCCCGCCAGGTTACAAAAGCTGATTATGACAAATTTGACATTCTGCTTTGTATGGATGACAGCAACATGCGTAATATAAAATGGATTATCCCGTCCGACCCGCAGGAAAAAATTCACAAGCTGATGACTTTTGCAGGCAGCAACGCCAGTGTTGCTGACCCTTGGTACACAGGCGATTTTGAAACCACATACAAAGATATCCTAAAAGGATGCGAAGGTCTGCTGGAATATCTCTTAAATGAATAATTATCAAAAGCAGAAATCCCCACAGAATTATCTGTCATTCAGACAGTATATTCTGTGGGGATTTAATGCTTTAGAAGATAATGCTATTTAATATGTTTCCCATATTGTGAGGTTTATTTCTGTGTTTTCTTCCACATCAGCGTGGACACCCACAGTGTAGGAAACATCCGGTTTAACTGCAACAAGGTCTGCTGTGCTGTTTGCAGGGACAGCAGTGGTGATTTCCTTTCCGCTGCCTAAAAAATGTACTTTGATATCAAAATCATTGTTGTTGGTGATATACAAAACACCGCTTTCAGATATGATTTTGTCATCGCAGTATGTTATCACATAGGCATCATCGGTTGATTCCTTTGCACAGCTGACTGATAAATTCCACTTGTGTATCTTTGGGTTTTTAAAGGTCACAGACTGAACAAATGGTTCGATGTCAAGATTTTTCTCTGTGGCGGACAGATATTCATTGTCGTTTATAGCGACAAACATCACATTGTCGCCCTGTGCAGATGCTATCGGCACAACAAAATATCCCATTTCGTTCTGATAGATATTTCTTGTGTCCCACAGTATCGGTTCAGTAAATACAAAATCATCAGGCAACTGCTGAAAATAAGAACTAAAGGATATATCCTTGTTTTTATATTTATCAGCTATCTCTGCAGCGAGATTTTCATAGCTTAACAGCCTTGGCTGCGGTGTGCGCCAGCTTGTCAGATACTCATCGATTTTTTCATTTGACATACAGTACACTGTCATAGGATGAAAACTCTGGTGGGCAAAACTGCGCAGCTCATCATCGGTTATACCAAGTGCTGAAAGGTCTTCTTTTACATAGTCCCTTATCTGCACATCAGTTCTGCCATCAATCAGCATCTGCAGAACAATACCTGTGCGGTCGGTGTTTATATCTGGCAAAGCTTCTGTAATCAGTCGCCAGCTGTTATTTTTATAAAGGGTTTGTAAATCTTTTAGTGTAAAACCGTACCATTGGGCGAAAGAATAAAGAATATCTTCATCATTGCTGTTATAAACAAATTCGGCAATTTCTGTTTTTGAAGGCAGGTCTGAACGCAAATTGCTTATAAAATTCTTGTATTCTCTGACAAACTCATCCAGAAATTCTTTGCCTTTTCCTTCGGCAACAGCATTCCAATAATTATTATCTATATCAGCAAAGGTTGTGTCCTTGCCGTCAATGCGGTATTCAGTAACAACAAAATTGCCTTTTTCGGTTCTGTCAAGGCGCAGACTTGCAACTTCTGACTGTGAACTGTCAAAGTTTGCAGTATTATAACGGAATTTACGCACAACCTGCAGTTTTATTATGGCACTGTTTTCGTTTTCAATCCAGTTTTCCCAGTCAAAACGGATAACTTCTATGTCATAACTTTGCTTATCTGTTCCAAAAACCTGCATACGGTGATGTGCAATTTCTTGTTTTGCATTCAGCAAAGCAGCAACATTTTCGTCAGCATATTCTGAAATATCATAATTGGTGCCGGTATCAATATTGCGGTAATGTGCATATAACAGAGCCGAAGCAGCACCGTAAGAAGATGATACAGGCTTTATCACAACACTTTTTGCAATGGATTCCAGTTCTTCCTTGCTGAACAGGTTTTCTTCAAATTCAATGGCAATAAAATCGCTGCATTCACGGCTGTAGGACAAAATGCCGTCACCGTAAACTGCATCTCCAAGCCCGCCGTTGTTGTGTACAAGTGATGGTGAGTGATAAACTTTTGTGACTGCGCTTTCCCACATACCGCTGTCATCTTTGTTAACTGCAGTATAGCTTTCAGTCACATCAAAATGATACATATTTGGCAGTGCAACAGCACCGTAAATTGCCATAAGATTGTTTTCTGCACCCAATTGTTCATTGTAGCTTACAAAGCCGAAAGCACCTACATTGTTGCGTTTATCATCGAATATGTCATATACATCACTGAAATTGTCATCAAGGGTCAGATATGGCGGTTCTTCGCCAACTTTGATGTTTCTGTTTTCAAAATTCCAGCCTTCAGGCAGAACAAGGCTTATGTCTGTGCTGCTGCCGTCCAGCGTAAAATTAAATCTGTCATATCCGCCCGGTGCCATATATGATGAACTGAACGGGTTGACAACCACAGGCTCACCGATAAACACACTGTGTGCAAAATTGTTCAGCGCGGCATCATCCATTGCAGTTTTGTCAATTTCAATTGCAACATAAACACCAAGGCTGCTGTCACGGCAAAGCACACCGTGATTAACCACTTCATTATTGCCCATACCAAGCTGCTGTGCCATAACAGCAGAGGTATAAACATCGGTTGTTGACACAATACGGGAGTGTTCTGTGCCTGCATAATCTATTGTCACAGTATCATGATATTTTTCGCTGCCGACCGCAAACTGATAATGGTTGCCCAAAGCAATCTGATTGAAAATTGCCATCGGCTCGGTCTGTGTTGTGTCGTATATATTGTAGCCTATTGCACCTACAAGCTTGTCGGTTTCGTCATAAATTCCCATACGGTTCCAGACACCTGCAAGGGGATACGCCACATCATAATCTTCGGGGATTTTCACCTGCCAGCCGTCGGGCAGATTCATCAGCAATGTAAAGCTGGCATCAAATATTTCGGTATTATGTCCGTTGCGCTGGTCATAAACGGGAAAGTTTATCTGTGTTGTAGCGGCAGGGGTTGAGTTTTCCGGCGGCAAAGTGTATCTGCCTCCGCCCAGCATTCCCGCGGTAATAACAACAATGCCTATTACAATCATCACACTTGCAATCACGGCAGGCTTTTTGTAGTTCAGCACGTTTTTAACTCTCTTCTTGGTGTCGCTGTCACCAAAGGAAAGATACGCTTTCGGTACAAATCTTTTGCCTGTTGCAAGGGACAGAATACAGCGGGAATAATCCTGCTTATGCTCTTTGCCCAGTATGGAAATAACCTTTTCATCACAGCTCATCTCCATATCTTTTTCCAAAAGGAAAAAGCTCAGCCATACCAAAGGGTTAAACCAATGTATGCAGGTTACTGCAAAGGCGAACAGCTTTACAATATGGTCACCACGTTTTATATGTACTTTTTCGTGGGTGATTACATAATGCTGCTCCTGTTCGGTCAAACCATCGGGCAGCAATATTTTTGGATGTATCAAACCGTACACAAAAGGTGATGAGATATATTTGCATACATACACATTATCGTGTAGTTTCTGCTTTGTGCCTGCGGTAAAGGTCATAATACGCACAAATGCTCCAAAAGACAAGCAGAGCAGCACAATAACACCGATAAACCAGATAAATGCAGGAATATACATTG
>JAGBFE010000287.1 GCA_018109965.1 Oscillospiraceae bacterium
GCACTCATCATGTTCATACTGTAAAGGAACAAAGCCAGGCCGCCAAAAAGTGTTAATGCTTGTGATAATCCCATAAAATTTTCTCCTGTGAATTGAAAATGTGTTTATAATAAATATTCTGATGAATAATTATTGATTTATTGAGTACTTTAACTATAAAAACTGCTTTTATTTGAATAAATGAATTTTACCATTGTCATTAAGACGTTTTATTATTACAAGTGTAATAGGGAAAACAAATATGCCAAGAACACCTATAAATCTTACACCCAAAAACATTGCCATCAAAGTTACAATTGCAGGCAGGCCAACCTGTTCGCCAACAATTTTAGGTTCGATTATCTGACGGATAACCGAAATTATGGCGTAAAGTATCAGCATACCTATACCAAAGGCAAACCGCCCCTGTACAAGCGAAAATACACTCCATGGTATCAGAACACCGCCGCTGCCGCATACAGGTATAATGTCAAAAACAGCTGTAACCAAAGCGATTATGGCAAAATTTTCAACACCGAGCAGCCAAAGGCCAATGCTTAATTCGCAAAAAGTGATAGTCATAATCAGCAGATAGCTTTTGCCGTACTGGCCAAGGGTGGAAACAGTATATTCTTTAACATCTTTAAGGATATGGTGCCAGCTTTCAGGCAGCTGACGGACTATAAAAGCTACGATATTTTCGTAGTCGGAAGCAATAAAAAATGTGGAAATAACCGAAATCAGCACACCAACCACAAAAAACGGAACTTTGGTAATGTAGGATGAAAGCCAGCCGATTGCACTGACAGATATATCAGAAATAGCTGAACCGATATTTGCAACAAACTGTTGTGCCGAGGCGGTGATGGTTTCTGCCATATCGGGCGCTACTGCGGCAATAAAATTCTGTACAATCTGAGGCACACTGCCTATAAACGGTTCAATGTTCTCTGCATAAATGTAAGGCAGGTCTGCAAACCAGTTTTTTAATGCAAGATATATGCCGAAACCGATAAGAACAACAAGCCCTACACCGACGGCATAAAACAGAAACGCACAAAAACAGGCAGCAAATTTTTTCTTGACCTTAAATTGCTGCGAAACCTTGCAGGCAAGAGGATTGATAGCTGCCGAAACTGCAAAAGCAATAAAAAACGGCATAATCCAACCGACAACGTATTTGAGTATAAACACTGTTATTGCGGCTGCCATTGTGAAAAATACAATGTTTACGATAAATTTTTTCTTTCTTTCGTAAGACATAACATCACCCCAAATTACCTCATTATATATTGTATATTATTTGTAAAATTTCTGCAAGTAATATGTAAAATTACCCTATAACAAATTTTTATAACAAAAATATATAAATTTCGTGTTAATGCGAAAAAGTAATCGTATAAAAATCTGATGACATATGGTGTATTGTTGACAATATTTACACCGATAGTATAAAATTATAATCAGAAATTATAGTACAAACAGATTGTAAAACGGAGGATATAAATATGAATATAAGTCTCCTTGATGTGGTTGGCCCGGTAATGATAGGTCCCTCCAGTTCTCACACTGCGGGTGCTGCCAAACTGGCAAAAACAGCTGCTATCATAGCAGGCAAACCTTTCAGCAAAGTCAGCTTTGGTCTTGGCGGTTCCTTTGCACATACCTACAAAGGCCATTTTACCGACCGTGCTCTTGTTGCAGGCGCTCTCGGTATGAGCGAAGATGACGAAGAGCTTGTCAACAGCTTTGAAATCGCACAGCAGCGCAAGGTGGAGTTTGAATTTTATCCGGAAGAAATCGTAAGTGAATACGAAAATACAGCAAGAATAACTTTTTATCATACCGACGGCAGCGAATATTTTGTGGAAGGCGCTTCCCTTGGCGGCGGCAGAATTCTTATCACAAACATCAACGGCCTTTCCTGCGAAATTACAGCTACCAGCCCTACAATTATTGTAAAACAGCAGGACGTAAAGGGTGTTGTAAGTGATGTAAGTGCAATTCTTGCTTATGACAACATCAATATTGCGGTTATGAAGGTAAGCCGTACCGGCCGCGGTGACACAGCTTTTTGCGTTATCGAATGTGACCAGATTATCCCTGACAATGTAATTGAAGATTTAAAACAGGTTAACAATGTACTTTCAGTAGTTGTTGTGAATATACAGGAGGATTGATTTATGTATAAAAATGCTCAGGAACTGATGGAAGTATGTGAACTGAAAGGCAAACGCGTCTGGGAAATTGCTCTTGATACCGAAATAAAACTCACAGGTATGGAAAAGGAAAAAATCCTTGAACATTTCGGCAAGAGACTGGATATAATGACACATTCCGCAAAAAAAGCACTGGAACACAAGCAGGCAACCAAAGGCGGTCTTATCGATGGCGTTGCCAACTGTCAGTACGAATATTCAAAAACTGAAGGCTCGGTGACAGGCGGGTATCTTAACTATGTTATGGCGCTGGCTTATTCCTCAAGTGAAGTTAACGCCTCAATGGGTAAAATATGTGCTTCACCAACAGCGGGCAGCTGCGGCATTCTGCCTGCTGTGCTGGTTGGTATGATGGAAAAAGAAAACGTACCGAGAGAAAAGGTGATTGAAGCACTGATACTTGCAAGTGCAATCGGTGCAATTTACACCCGCAACGCAACAGTTGCAGGTGCTGACGGCGGCTGTCAGGCCGAATGCGGTGTTGCTTCCAGTATGGCGGCAGCGGCAGCAGCATATATGAAAGGGGCATCGGACAAAGCCTGCTTTGATGCTGCAGGTTTTGCAATGATTAACGTTATGGGCCTTGTGTGCGACCCGGTGGCAGGTCTTGTTGCGCTGCCTTGTGCACACCGCAATGCATCAGGTGCGGTAAATGCGCTTATCGCAGCAGATATGGCACTTGCAGGTCAGGTAAGTCATATTCCGTTTGACCAGGTGGTGGACGCAATGTTCAAAGTTGGCAAAATGCTTCCTCCACAGCTGCGCGAAACTGCAAAGGGCGGCATTGCATCAACCCCTGCAGGCAAAGCTATTTACAAAGAAATTTTTGGTTCATAATTTATGTTTATCACTGTTCTGTAACAGCAGAACGTTGATATAAATTTTATTTCAGGAGATTGCTGTTTGAAGAAAAACAACACCTTGGAGATTGTGCTGTAAACGGGAGGTTTACGGCACATCCCACAAACCTCCCGTAGCTTGCGGTCAACAATTTACAGGAGGATTAAAAAATGACAAATGACCTTATTATCCGTGCAGAAACGGAAAAAGACTATAAAACAGCCGAAAATGTTACAAGGGAGGCATTCTGGAATGTGTACAGACCGGGATGTCTGGAACATTATGTGCTCAATCAGTTCCGCAGCAACAAGGATTTTATCCCGCAGCTCAGTTTTGTGCTGGAGAAAAACGGGGAAATTATCGGGCATATTATGTATGCAAAGGCTCAGATTGAGCTGGAAGATGACACAAAACTGCCCATAATGACCTTTGGTCCGTTCAGTATACTGCAACAATACAGGGGAAAGGGCTATGGAGCATATCTGCTGACATACTCTATGGAACAGGCTGTAAAAATGGGTGCAAAAGCACTTGCCATAACTGGAGATATAAACTTTTATGGCAGGTTTGGTTTTGTTTTGGCAAAAACAAAAAATGTGTTTTACAAGGCTGACCCCGATGCGGATTATTTTCTGATAAAAGAATTAAAACAGGGGAGTATTACAGGTATAAAAGGGTATTACACAGACCCGGACGGATATTTTGTGGATGAAACAGAAGCGGAAATATTTGACACACAGTTTGCTCCAAAACAAAAACTGATATTACCAACCCAACTGGTATAATTCAAAAGCCGATGGCAATACGCCATCGGCTTTTTGCTGGTATTTCTTGAAATAGACACAATACAAATATATAATATAGTCAGTGATTTATAAAAGAAGGTGCATTTTATGTATGATATTCTTATAAAAAACGGACAGATAATTGACGGCAGCGGCAAAACTGCTTTTTGTGCTGATATTGCAGTCAAAGACGGCAGAATTGCAAAAATTGGTAATCTGAACAATGAAATCGCCAGAACAACAATAGATGCACAGGACAGATATGTAACCCCGGGCTTTTTTGATATGCACAGTCACGCAGACCTCACGGCAATGCTGTGTCCGGATATGGAAGGACTGCTTGGTCAGGGTATCACAAGCTGTTTTACAGGTCACTGCGGTATGACAATGGCACCTGCAGGCAGATATTTTATGGGGATGCTGGAGGATGTAAAGGCGTTTGAAGAAATCATGCCTCTGCAGACCTACGGCAAAGGTCCCGGCAGCTATCCTGCAGCCGACACTCAAAGTGTGCGCAATGCTTTCAAAACACGTTTTGGCGTTGATATGGACTGGAACACATTTGGCGAGTTCCGCGACCATCTCAAAAAAGACGGCATCGGTGTAAATATGTATATGGAAGTTGGCCATGCACAGATACGTATGGATGCAATGGGCTTTGACTATGCCAGAACTGCCACACAGGACGAAATTGATGTGATGAAAAAACACGTTGCGGAAGCAATGGAAGCGGGTGCTACAGGGCTTTCCTTTGGGCTTGACTATGCTCCGGGCAAATATGCAGGCAGCGATGAACTCAATCAGCTTGCGGAATGTATCAAAAGTTACAATGGCATTCTTGCGGCACATATCCGCAATTACGGCAAGCATCCAGACACACAGCAGGAGTTTCACACAATTGACGGCATAAAGGAACTTATGTATATAGGCCTCAAACACGGCCTGCATGTGCACATCAGTCATATCGGCGACGGTTTTGATATCAAACCTTTTGACCAGTTCATGATGGATGCAAGTGCGCAGAGAACACTGCAGATTATTGATGAATACCGACAAAAAGGTCTGCACGTTACCTGGGATGTGCTTGTTCCTGAATATATTCCGTGGTTTTTCTTTCCTGACCTTGCAGGACTTGTAAAATACTACATAGCAGCCTGCGGCGGCAAAAATGCATTTGCCGAAAAACTCAAAAGCCCTGCTTATCAGTATGAGGTTGCACAGGCAATAAAAGAAAACAAAAATCCGTCCTTTGGCTGGTTTAAGGAAGAATACGAAATTCTGCGCTGCAAAAATAAGGATTATGAGGGCAAAACGATAAAGCAGATTGCTGAAATGCTTGAAAAAGAGCCTGTTTATGCAATGTTTGATATCCTTCTTTGCGATATGGACACCCGTTACAGACAAAACCGGCTTGGCTCTGGCCGTCATACAAATGTGTTCCAGGAGGCCGAGGAAGCCTCAATGGGCCTTGACAACTGCGGATACGATTATAACTGGGAAGGCGAAAAGTCTGATATGCCGGTGGACTACAGCACACCAACAAGCTACTGTGGTATGATAACCTTTATGGAAAAACGCAAGGAGTTCCCGTTGGAAGACACAATCCGCAAAATGACAGGCAATGCTGCAACAGCACTTGGCGTTAAAGACCGCGGATTTTTAAAAGAGGGCATGGCGGCAGATATTGTAGTGTTTGACTACAAAAATCTGCGCAGCAACGAAAATTTTACCGATCCTCGCTGCAAACCTGACGGCATTGATTATGTACTGGTAAACGGCAAAATTGCAGTTGACCACGGTGTACATACACACGTCCGCGCAGGGGTTATTGCAAATGGACTGGAGGCGTAAATATGAACAGAAAAGATTACAGAACCAATATTATATGCGAAATAATTACTCTCATAGTATCAGTTGCAGTTGCTGTATATATGTATAAAGCGGGACAGACAAGATATATTGGTTTTGCGCTTATTGCGGCAGTTGACGGAGTGGCACTTGTGTGGAATACTATAGGATATATAAAAAACAAGATAAAAGACAGTCAGCAGACATTTTTTAAAAGCAAATAGAAAAATCCAGGATGGAACAAAACAGACCATCCTGGATTTTTTAATATTTTCTGTCAAAATTGCGGTATTGCACCGCTTCAAGCATATGCATTTCCTCAATCAGTTTTGACTGCTCAAGGTCGGCAATGGTGCGTGCCACCTTCAAAATTTTGTCATAGCTGCGGGCGGAAAGGCCAAGGCTTTTAAATGCCTTTTCCAGCACCTTTTGTGCAGCAGGTGTGGTGCGGCACATCTGTTTTATCATTGCGGGAGGTATAGTCGCGTTGGAGGTTATATCGGTGCCATTAAAACGCTCTGCCTGCATCTGCCTTGCAATCATAACCCGCTGCAAAATTTCTGCCGAGCTTTCGCCTTCGCAAGTTTCATCGGCAAGTTCTTCGTATTTCACACTTGCCACATTTACATAAATATCAATCCTGTCCATCAGCGGGCCACTCAGCTTTGATTTGTAGTTTTCAATCTGTCTGGCATTGCAGGTGCAGGGATGAAAATCATCATTCAGATATCCACAGGGGCAGGGGTTCATTGCGCCTACAAGCATAATGTTGCTTGGGTAGCTGTGGCTGCCGCTTGCACGGGAAACCACAACCTTGTTGTCTTCAAGTGGTGCACGCAAAGCTTCAAGGGCATCACGGTGAAATTCGGGCAGCTCATCCAAAAACAGCACACCGTTGTGGGCAAGGGAGATTTCTCCCGGTTTTGCCCAGGGTCCGCCACCTGTCAGTGCAGCGGTGGAAACCGAATGGTGCGGAGAACGGAAAGGCCTTTGACTTATAAGCCCGCTGTTTTTGTCAAGCAGACCTGCCATGGAATATATTTTGGTGGTTTCAATTGCTTCATTTAGACTTATAGGCGGCATAATGGACGGCAGACGTTTTGCCAGCATGGATTTACCGCTGCCCGGGGGACCTGTCAGCACAATATTGTGCAGTCCGCTTGCTGCAATTTCCAAAGCGCGCTTTGCTTCTTCCTGCCCTTTCACATCCTTAAAGTCAAGATATGTCTGCAAGGCAGTGCTTTTGTGATATGTAAATGGTGAAAGAGTGGTATTGTCCTTTAAAAAATCTATAATTTCAGAAATGTGATTTATACCATAGATTTTTACTTCCTCAACAACGCTCGCTTCATTTGCATTTTCCAATGGTAAAAACAGATGGGTTATGCCGTTTTCCTTTGCACAGATAGCCATGGACAAAGCACCGTTTATGCCACGTACATATCCGTCAAGGCTTAATTCGCCTGCAAAGGCATATTTATCACTTATTTTAGGTATTGCGTTGGTGCATTCAAGGATGCCAAGCATTATCGGCACATCATAAACCGCACCGCTTTTGCGTACATCGGCAGGGGCAAGATTTACCGTTATGCGTGATGATGGATAGGTGTAGTTGCAGTTTTTTATGGCAGAACGCACTCTTTCACGGGATTCCTTGACCGCATCATCTCCAAGTCCGCCGATATGGAACGAGCCAAGCCCGTTTGAAATGTGGGACTCAACTGTTACAAGATAACCGTCGATACCGCTTACGCCAAAACTGTTCAGTTTACTGAGCATAGTTTATACACCACCCCGATAGTTTATACACCATAATGATACAATATCAAGCAGTTTTATGCAACAAACTTAATTGACAACAGGTAGATTAAAAGGTACAATTAAAATGATAAAATATGTAATGTATTATTGCTGAATAAAATATATAAAGGAGAAAATTATGTACAAGTACGAATACGAAAGATGGCTTCATTCCGTAAAAGATGAAGAGCTTCTTAAAGAACTTGAAAGCATCCACGGCAACGACGAACAGATTAAAGACAGATTTTTGCTCAGCCTTGAATTCGGTACAGCAGGTCTGCGCGGCGTTCTTGGTGCAGGCACAAACCGTATGAACATTTTTACAGTTGCAAAAGCAACACAGGGCCTTGCAGAATTCCTCAAATCCCAGGGAAAAGAAGCTTCTGTTGCTGTTTCCTACGACTCCCGTATAAAGAGTGATGTTTTTGCAAAAATCACAGCAAATGTGCTTGCAGCAAACGGCATCAAGGTATACATATATGATGCTCTCAAACCTGTACCAATGCTCTCCTTTGCAACAAGACGACTTGGCTGCGATGCAGGCGTAATGGTCACAGCAAGCCACAACCCTGCAAAATACAACGGCTACAAAGTTTATGGTCCTGACGGATGTCAGATGACAAGCGGCAGTGCAGACAAAGTGCTTGCAGAAATCAACAAGCTTGATATCTTCAAAGATATCAGATACACAGATTTTGATGCTGCAGTGGCAGAAGGCAAAATTGAATATATTTCCAAGGAAATTGAAGAAGAATACTACAATTACGTTCTTGGCTGCATGCTGCGCAAAGATATCTTCACAAAAGAAGACCTTAAAATTGTTTATTCCCCACTCAACGGCAGTGGCAATGTGCCTGTAAGAACAGTTCTCGGTAAAGCAGGCCTGCAGAATATCACAGTGGTTAAAGAACAGGAAATGCCTGACGGAAACTTCCCAACCTGCCCATATCCAAACCCTGAAATCCGCGAAGCTATGCAGCTGGGTCTTGACCGTCTCAAAGAACTTGACGGCGACATTCTTATTGCAACAGACCCTGACGCTGACCGTGTTGGTATTGCAATCAAAGAAAATGATGACTATGTGCTTATGACAGGCAACCAGGTTGGTATTCTCCTTACTGACTACATCGCAAAAACAAGAAAAGAACTGGGCTGCATGCCGGAAAATCCTGTAATGGTAAAATCCATTGTTTCTTCCAGTCTTGCAGATGAAGTTGCAAAAAGCCACGGCGTAGAAATGAAAAACGTTCTCACAGGCTTCAAATACATCGGCGAACAGATTGCCCTCCTTGAAGAAAAAGGTGAAGAAAACCGCTTTATCCTTGGTTTTGAAGAAAGCTACGGTTATCTTGTTGGCACACGAGTACGTGACAAGGACGCTGTTGTTGCAACACTTATGATTGCAGAAATGGCTGCTTACTACAGAAGCATCGGTTCTTCCATCAATGCTGCACTTAACGAAATCTACGCAAAATTCGGTTACTTCCTCAACAAAGTGGAATCCTACGAATTTGAAGGCCTTGCAGGTATGGAAACAATGAAAAACATTATGCAGGGACTCCGTGACAATCCTGTGACAGATCTTGGCGGCATGAAAGTTGTTGTTAGAGAAGACTTTAACTCCATTACAAAACTCAATGTTGAAACAGGCGAAACAGAAGAAATCCATCTGCCAAAAGCAAACATCCTTATCTACTGGCTGGAAGGCGGCCATCAGGTTATTGTTCGTCCATCAGGCACAGAACCAAAGGTTAAAGTTTACTATTCAATCAAAGGTAAAGACCTTGCTGAAGCTTCTGCAGTTAAAGCAAAAATTGACGAAGATATCAAACCACTTCTCAAGTAAAAAATATATAAAAAACACTTGATTTTTATATTTCGTTGTGTTAAAATACTTGAGTGATTATTTAGATAAGGGACGGAAACCCTTATCGACTGAGCGAGGTGAAATCAAAATGAGAGAAAACATCCATCCAAAATATGAAGAAGCTGTTATCACATGTGCTTGCGGTAACGTAATCAAAACACGTTCTACAAAAGGCAAAATCAGTGTTGACGTATGTTCCAAATGTCACCCATTCTTTACAGGTAAACAGAAATTGGTTGACGCAGGCGGTCGTGTTGACAGATTCAAAAAGAAATTCAACATTCAGGACTAGTAAAAAGTTGCAGGGCGGTTGGTTATACCGCCCTGTTTTTTCATACACAGTTATTTTTTACCGAAAGGAAAACCGATATGGCAGATTACAAAACCGTCAAAGGTGAAGCAACCGGTACCATATACGAAAAAAAATCCGAGTTTATCGGATACATAGCTCACGCAAAAACCGAAGCCGAAGCACAGGAATTCCTTGCAAAAATCCGCAAAAAGCACTACGATGCCCGTCATCATTGTTATGCATACATCATCAAGGACGAGGGTATCATCCGTCAGTCAGATGACGGCGAACCAAGCAAAACTGCAGGTATGCCAATATTGGAAGTACTGCGCCATTCAGGTCTTGAAGATGCAATTATTGTTGTTACCCGTTATTTCGGCGGTACACTGCTCGGTACCGGCGGCCTTGTGCGCGCATATACAGAGGGCGCAAAGGCAGCACTCAATGCGGCGGAAATCCTGACATACAAAACCTGTGTTGACCTTAATATTACAGTGGACTACTCATTGTATGATAAAATCACAACCCTTTGCCAGAACAAAAACGGCAAAATTATCGATACACAGTTTACAGACAATGTAAATATTACCATCAGAATGCTCAACGGTACACAGGATGAGCTGATAAAGGACCTTGTTGTGCTCACAAAAGGCAAGGAACCAACGGTAAGCGACGAATTATTTGATATTTTTTAAAAAAATAAAGGTTTTTTGTATTTTATTCAGTATAAGATATATAAGGGGGATAAAATATGGAAACAGTACGTGAACGAATACTCAGACAGGAACAACTTATTTTAAGCCCTTATGCCCAGTTGGCAAAGGATACATGGGGCAGGGAATATCCTGAAGAAGAATGTGACCTGCGCACCTGCTATCAGAAAGACAGGGACAAAATCATCCACTGCAAAAGCTTCCGCCGTTTAAAACAGAAAACCCAGGTTTTTATATCACCTGAAGGCGACCATTACCGTACCCGTCTTACACACACGCTGGAAGTAGGTCAGATTGGACGTACCATCTGCCGTGCACTTGCACTTAATGAGGATCTGTGCGAAGCCATTGCAATGGGGCACGACCTTGGTCACACACCGTTTGGTCACGCAGGAGAAAGAGCACTTAATGCGCTTAATCCAAACGGATTTTCCCATTCAAAACAGAGCGGACGTGTTGTGCGGTATCTGGAACGCAATCTCAAAGGGTTAAATCTGTGCCGTGAGGTTATTGACGGCATCGAAAACCATACCCGCAGCGGTAATCCGCATACAAGAGAGGGCATTGTGCTGCGTTTCGCTGACCGAATTGCATACCTCAATCACGATATCGAAGATGCAATCACAGCAGGTATTCTCACCGAAAATGACCTGCCAAAGGAATGTACCGATGTGCTTGGTCACAGCAAAAGCGAAAGAATAACAACACTTATCAATTCGCTGGTGGAAAATTCCTGGTCAGAAATACAGATGGCACCCCATATTCAGACACAGTTCGAAGCTTTGTCCACATTTATGTACGACAATGTTTACACCGATTCCATTGCAAAGGTGGAAGAAAAAAAGGTGGACATGCTGGTGGAAGAACTTTACAAATA
>JAGBFE010000288.1 GCA_018109965.1 Oscillospiraceae bacterium
CCTGTGGTACATAAGCACATCCGTCACGCAATGAATGAATTGTAATATCGTTTACATCATGACCGTCGATAAACAAAGTTCCGTCAGCCACATTGTATGTACGCAGAATAAGGTCAACCAATGTTGTTTTGCCCGAACCTGTTTTACCTACCAGACCAACGTTTTCCCCTGCATTGATTTTGAAACTGATGTTTTCAAGCACATTATAATCGCCGTCAGGATACTGGAAGGAAAGATTGCGGAACTCAATGTTGCCCTTGATGTTTTCCAATGGTTTTGCATGCGGTGCATCTTTTACATTCTGTTCTGCATCAAGCAGTTCGCCGATACGTTTTGCAGATGCAACACCACGGCTGGTCATATCAACAAGGTCTGCAACAGCCATAACCGGCCAGATAACGCTGTTGAAATAACCGATAAATTCAACCAGCTGACCTGCGTTGAATTTGTCCTGATAAACAAGGAAGCCGCCATATCCAAGGATAACACAGATAATGCTTTCAACAAAAAGCATTGTCATAATTCTGAACAGCACAGATGCTTTTGTGTGAGCAATATTTGCTTTTTCGTTTTCCACATTAAGTTCCTTGAATCTGCCAAGTTCAATAGCTTCCTTTACAAAAGCCTTGATAACTGCAATACCGGAAAAGCTTTCCTGTGCAAAGTCAGAAAGCTGTGAGAAACATTCCTGACGGTATTCCCATTTTTTTGTCATATATTTTCCGATAATTGTTGCGGAAAGGAACAGGAAAATCATCGGGACTGTGGAAAGCAGCGTGAGTGTATGGTCCATACGCCACATTTTTGTAAGCGCCATAGAGAACATAACAACCGAGTCAAAAGCCATCATAACGCCCCAGCCAAAACATTCCTGAATAGTATCAAGGTCGTTGGTGAACAAGCTCATCAGGTTACCAACCTTATTGACCTGATAATACTCTCTGCTCAGGTTTTTGGCATTGTCGAACATTCTGTCACGAAGATTTTTTTCCACCTTGATCGCCGTGCCGAAAAGCATAACACGCCAGGTAAAACGGCCTATGATAACTGTAAGGATAACCCCTACCATTGGCATACAGATTTTGCTGACAAGAAGCTGCATATCAAAAGCAGTTTCCACACCATCTATCATTACATAGCCGTAGCTTACACCGTTAACTACCATCTGATAGAACTCCGGCATTTTAAGCTGCATAAAGTCAACTACACCAAGTGCAAACAGCCCAAACAAAAGCGGAAGTGCATATTTTTTATAATACTGATTTATGTGTTTACCTACAACCATATTTTCCAATCACCTACTTTTCATTTTTTATGCTGTCACGCAGAGTTTCGAGGCAGGTATCTGCATATCTTTTTGTCAGTGCTATCAGCTGTTCCCTCTCTTCCGGGGTAAACTGTTCCATAGCCACATATTCTGCATGTCTGATATGACATACCGCATCCTGTGCATACTCTCTGCCTTTTTCGGTAAGTTTGACTGTTTTTGTACGCCTGTCTTCCGGACGTTCTTCGAGAATTACAAAACCGTTTTTATAAAAATCGGTAATAATAGTATTTACTGTTTGTTTTGGAAGCCAGGTTCTCTGGCAAATTTCCTTCTGTGTGCAGTTTTCGTTGAACAAAACACTCCACAGAACACTGAAAGAAGTATAAGGCATACCTATATTTTTTGCATATTCTTCATATACTTTGTCAACCGGGCGCCAGCTTTCGCGCAGTCGTTTGGCCTGTTCCCGTATCAGTTCCTCTTTCATAATTCTCCTCCTTTCTTAAAGTCCGTTATACAGATAGTACCATTTTTTTACTATTATAATCCCGTACGAATTTACAGTCAATATATTGTGTTATTAAAATAATAATCAATTGTATGAAACTTTATAATAATTACTATCAATTAAATTTATACCTGTTGTATTAACCAAAACAACGACAATATGCTTGTATATAAACACAAAAAAGCACGCTGAAATCAGCGTGCTTTGTTTGTTTGATTTTACCGTTTGTGCTAAAGTAAATCTTTTAACAAGTTAAACAATCAAAAATTATTTAGCTTCTTTAGCTGCTCTGAGAGCAAGGATTCTTTCCATTTCGTTGTAAACGATCATGTAACCTTCGTCAACACCCATACCTGGTTTAGCAAGGATCTGTGTTGGCTGTGTTGCCATAGCGCAGTTTACGCAGATCTGAGCAGATCTGTCTGTTTCGTTACATGTACCACCCTGGTATGCGCCGATACCTTTTTCTTTACAGTAGAGAACAGCTTCAACGATGTTGTTGATACCGCCAAGGTCAGGTGTTTTGATCTGGATCATATGACCAGCTTTGTTGTCTGCGAAGTATTTGATATCTTCGAGAGTGTTGCACCATTCGTCAGCAACGAGTTCAACTGTAGAACCACGTTTGTCAAGTTCTGCTGTAAGACCAGCAAGGCAAACCATCTGTTTTTCTCTTTCTTCTGCGTCCATTGGACCTTCGATTCTGAGTTTGAATGGTTTTGCTGCTTCTTCAAGTGTCTGAATGTAGTCAGCCATTGCTGTGTAGTTGTCAACGCCGAATGCAGCACCGATTGTGCCGTATACGTCGATGTGGAATGTTGGCATGTATTCTTCGCCGCCGAGATGTTTTACACGGTCACGGAGCCATTCAACATATTTTTTGAGGATAGAACCATCTTTACCAAGTTTTGTTTCAACATTGTTGATGAGAGCGTGTGGAAGAACTGCAGCACCTTTAAGGATCATTTTGTCAGCGTTTTCATATCTGTTGTCGCCGGACTGTGTGAAGATTGGCACTGGTTTTGTTGCAACTGTTGTGCCGTATTCTTCAGCAACAACTTCGCACATCATCATTTTTTTAGCTTTTGCAACTGCGTCGAGGATAGCCTGTGTTACGCCGTAACGGATAGCTGTGTGGAGTCTTTTGCCATCAACTGTGATAGCTTCAACAGCTTCGGAAAGACCTTTAAAGCTGTCAGCTTCTTTACCGATAAGGAAAGGTTTGATGTGTTCTTCGATAACTGGGATAAAGTCTTCAGCAAGGAAGAGTGGGTCACGTCCGCCAGCACCGGAGTACTGTACAGCTGCACAGTCACCGTATGCAACCTGACCGTCTTCGAGAACGATCATAACGGAGATAGCTTCGCCAGCCTGACGAACTGTTTTAAAACCAGGTGTTACTGTTTCGCCGATGTAAGCTGCACCGTCGGAAACTGCACCTTTTTTGATAGCTCTCTGGTCGTCAAAGAAGAAACCTGTACGGCCTTTAGCACAAACAACATTTACGATTTTCATGATAAATTCCTCATTTCGTTATAAAATCTTTATATTGTGCGGGCAGAACGGTTCTGCCCGCTTAATATACTTAAAAGTTTATTATTTCAGAATAAATATATTCCAAAATTATTCTGGTCTACCTACCAAACGGCCACGGCTGATGGAGTAAACGTCATCAACAAGCATGTTGAAGGAAACTGGTCTGCCTTCTGTTGCGCTTCTTGCTGCAAGTTTGCCAGCGTGGAAGTCTTTGAGTTCTTTTGTGAATGGGAGGTTGCCCATTTCAAGAATTCTGATAGCACCGTCGTTGTCACGAGCTGGGAGCATAAGACCCATGTTGTGACGGGATGGACCAAATGGGATGTCGATAACACCAGCTTTAACTGCTGCGATTGTACCGAGAGCGAGGTCACCGTTGCCGAGTTCGAATGTTTTGTCAACGATGCATCTTGTTTCAGCCATGATGATTTCTTTTTCATCTTTGATGCTCATTGGGTTAAGCTGCTGTTCAGCAAGCATGGAGATAACCTGTTTTGTACATCTGAGGCCTTCTGCGTTTGCTTCTTTTGTTGGAACGCCAGCTGCTTCGTGTGGTGTTTTTA
>JAGBFE010000289.1 GCA_018109965.1 Oscillospiraceae bacterium
ATATATGAACATGGTTGCTATAACGTAGAAGATGTGATAAACGAAGCAACTGATGGTTATACTATTTGGACAGTTCCACGCAACAGTGTTGTTGGGGACATCGTTCTATTCTTCCATGCAAAAACCGCAATACAATGGATACGAAAATTGGAAACAACCACAAAGTCTTTAAACCCTAAATTGCACGATAAAAACCTTTTGATTGAATGGCTTCAAAGAGCTAGAACATTATACTCATTGTATGGTGGTAAAATTTTTGCTATCGGTCGTGTTAGCAGCCGACCAGAGCGTGAAGATGATGTTAACCCATATCATTGGTCTAGTAGGGTATATGCTGATGTAAAAGATTTGTATTTATTGAAAAGCCCAATCGATATTTCGGAATTCAACTCTTTTATTTTGGTTTCTCGTCAAAGTGCAATAACACACTTGCCGTCAAAAGAGTTTGAAAGATTAAAATCAATTATAAGAATTAAGAATCCAGATGTTCCTAAATGGTTTTTAGAAAGTAACATTGGCAACAACATACTCTCAAAGATTAACCAAAACAATTTTATAGACATTACAGACAATTATCGAAAAAGGTTTCCGTTAGAAATTAGTTTTCGCTCGTATTATGTCGACTATTTCTTAAAAGTATTAGCAGGAAACAATGTTTACAGGGAATGTCAATGCCATACAATTAAAACACCTTTAGCACGTGTTGATAATGTATTTGAATTTGTTGGAAAAAAGATGTTGTTAGAGGTGAAACTTAATATTGCCTTGGAAAATGACTTAATTTCTCAATTAAATCAATACATCTGTGCGGACTATATTTGCTTATCAAGTGAGCAGGGTGACAACATAACAGATTTTGAAAGAAAATTTATGTTTGTTATAGATGTATATTCAGTATATAAATATGATGTATGCACCCAAAAACTTATAAAGATATTTGACTTGGATGAAGTGAAAAGTAAGTCAGATATTGTAACAAAAATGAAAAAAGCAATTGTATAGTTATACATCTTTTAATTTGTGTCAAAATATTTAGGAGACTATAATATGTCAGATAAAACACCTGTAATCGTTAAAGAAATTATCGAAATCTCAGCAAAGACGGCGCTCAGTGTGATACCTGTTGGTGGTGCACTAATTGCTGGAGTATGGGATTCTATAAAATCAAATTGTGCTCAAAAAAGATTAGAAGATTGGCAAAATCGTATAGAGGAAAGACTCTCAAAAATAGAATTGTCTCTTGAAGAAGTTGGGCAGAATGAAAACTTTACATCTGCAATGTTTCAGGCTACAGAACTCGCGATAAAAACATCAGAAAATGAAAAAAGAGAGTTTTTGGCAAACGCTGTGTTAAATTCTTTAACTTGTACATTCGAAGAAAGCATTGTAATGATGTTTTTAAATATGATAGAAAATTATACTATATGGCATTTAAAAATTCTTGACTTCTTTGAAAATCCAGAAAAGTTCAACAATGTAAATAAAAGTAAATATTATATGGGAAGCCCTAAAACTGCTCTATTTGATGTTTATCCAGAACTTAAAGAAAAAGAAAAATATGTGGATAAAATCGTTAAAGAACTGTATTCTGATGGGCTTATGACAACAGAAAGTTTAAACACTATGATGACAGCAGATGGAATGGTAGCCTCAAGAACAAGTGAAATTGGTAAAGATTTTATAAGATTTATTACAACAAAAGAATATACAACAACAATTCGTTAAATCCTAATAGGTCTAACAGATTATTAAAAATCCCTTGTCGATTATGACAAGGGATTTGATGTTTATAAAATGTGGGAGGGGAGGGAATTTCACCCTCGGCTGATAGCCACGAGCCACACCCATGTATAGTTTTCGGTCGGTATTGTCGAAAATTCACGCAAAAAACGTACAAAAAATCGTACCAATCGTACCGGCCACAAAATAAGAAAAACGCCCTAAAATAGGGCGTTTCCTGGTGCGGATGAAGGGACTTGAACCCACACGACATTGCTGTCACTAGAACCTGAATCTAGCGCGTCTGCCTATTCCGCCACATCCGCTTATTGTCTGCAATTTTTACACGGCCAGACTTGCCGGGACGGAGCATATCGCTTAACCCGTACAATGTATTTTAACTCAAAGTTAGGATTAAGTCAAGAGATTTTTTGATGTATTTTGTAATAACCAGAATAAAAAGCAATTATTGAACAATTAACATTTTTCAATTTGTATTATATGCACAAATTATACTATTTGTTATATATTTTGAACATTGTTTTAATATATATTGCTTTTTAATGAAGCTGCACAATAAAACTCCATTGGTTTTGCCAATGGAGTTTTGTTTTACTTTTAATCCCTGATTTTATCTCTTACCGCCTTGAACCCTTCAACGTTTGTGAACAGATACCCGCCGATAAGCTGCATCATTTCAAAGTCTTCTTCGCTGTCGATGTCCAGCACTGCTGTGTCCTTCATAAGATAAATCATACAGGTTGTTTCCCACAGAATGCCTGTTGTGTTTGTTCTTAAAAATTCTGTGTTGAACACATACATTGATGCATTGAGGTCATAAATTGCAGGTGCCTGCTGACGTGCTGTGAACGGACTTTCGATAACCTTTGTCACACTGCCGTCCTTTTCTTCCTTGACCATATTGAAATACGGGTTACGGCGGCTTGGGCAGCCGCTGAACACCAGACCTGCCTGCGGATTGCTGAGTTTCTGTTCGTAGATACCCAGCACGTCATCAATCTGACGGAGCGGGCTTGTGATATCAAGGTCGATAAGATAGTCATAGAACACACGCTGTGTGCGTTCCATAAAACTTAATGAATGCTGGAAAACCGCCATTTTTGGCACGATATCACCGCACAGTTCTTCCGGACGGGTGATAATCCAGGTCTCGGGATATTTTTCTCCCACAAGTTTTATAAGGTCTTCGCTGTCGGTGTTGAGGCAGATATCCACCTGTGCATCTTTTACCCTTTCCTTAAAATCAAAGGCAGATGCAAGGGTGTAGTAAACCAGCGGTTTATCGAGAAAAACTTTAAGATTTTTGTTTTTAAAGCCTTTGCTGCCTGCACGGCCGCAGATTGTGATGAGAACTCTTTTCATAAAATTAAACCTCCTTGCCCAATGTGAGAGCAAGCACTTTGTTTGCTTTGGAAGCTGTGTTGATGTTTTCGGCCTTGCCTGCCATAATGTCCAGCACGTTGTTGATTTCGCGCACAAAACGTGCATTCGCTTCTTCGTTGCAGTTGATATAAGTGCCGTCAGGCATTTTTACGCTGCCTTTGCCGAATTCCGCTTCGATTGTGCCTTCTGACACAAACACTTCGCAGGTGCGGCGGTATTCGCGGCCAAAGTAGTCAAGGTGAACTTCGCACAGTTTGTCTTTGTAGCGTGCGATATAAACGGAAAGGTCATCGCTGTCGATTTCAAGGTCAGAATATGTGCCCTTGAAGTTATAGCTTTCCTGCGGAAAACCAAACAGGTCCACCATATAGTCCAGTTCGTGGATAAGGTCGATGGTCACGCCGCCGCCCATTGCACGGATTGCGGAGTAAACCTTGCGGTAGTCCTGGGTTGGTCGCCAGCCGGGCAGATAGCTCGAGCAGATAATACGCACCGAGAACGGCTTTTTATCTTTGAGAATTTCCTTGAGTTTCATGTATGCGCCGCAGTAACGCATAGGGCAGGCAACGTATGCATTTTCATCGGTGAGACCAAGTTCGGAAAGGTCATAGATGCAGTCTTCAAAAATCGGTTTTTCGATAAAGAAGAATTTTGCTTTGCCTTTGAGGTCTTTGAGTGCAGAATAGTGCAGATTGGTTGGGTTGGTGATAAAGGCAAGGTCATACACCGTGTCATCAAGTTCCAGTATCTGCTTTGCAATAAGTTCGCTTGTTTCCTGCGGAAGTTCGCGCAAGGAAGAACGCAAAGCGGTAACTTCCAGCTCAATGCCTCTTTCTTTGCAGGCAGCTGTTAAATTTTTAAGGTGGCGTGTACCGATGGAACCGATACCAACAAATAAAACTTTCATTATTCTATACCCTCGATTTTATCCATTACGCTGATGGTGTAAAGGTCTTTGCTGAATGAATATTTTGGCTGTTCTGTGCCTTTTACAACGCCCAGGAAGTTTTGCATTTCGTCAACATAGGCATTTTCCACGATATTGTCGCTGTAGCGGCTGTCGTGTTCAAATGTAACATATGTGTTGATGAATTCTTTTTCCTTTGTTTCATTGTTGAATTTGTAAAGGGCTTTTGGGTTTCCTTCCCAGAAAAGATGGAGGCCTTCACCGTAAACTTCCAGATTGCGCACAGCTTTTGGACATACAACGTCAACGGAAAGCACGCCGCGCGCACCGCTTTCATGGGTGAGTGTAACAAAATATCTGTCATCAAAGTCGATGTCAAGGTCGGTCACCCTGTTGGAAACGGAATAAACATCTGTCACCTTGCCGAAAGCTTCGATAAGCCATGGCATTTCGATGCCAAAGATTTCACGGCAGCCGTTGGTGCGTTTGTTGCCCACAAAAAAGTTTTTGTAGCTTTCCCAAGGATGCCAGTCCGGCAGATACTGACCGATGTGGTAGATGTAGCTGACAGGTTTGTCATATTTTTTAACTTCATCAAGAATAAAGTTGATTTCGCCGCGGTAGAGCATTGTGGAAGAAAGGAACAGCACTGTGTTGTTTGCCTCTGCCAGTGCCATAAGTTCTTCGTAACCGTCTTTTACAAGGTTGAGTTCGGTAAAGGAATTGATTTTGTATGTGAGCAGTTCCTTTAAAATTGCATAGTGGCTGAGCGGTGCTGTGCACACAAATGCTACGTCAGGTTTTTCGGCAGCTGCTTCAGCGATGGAAGCAAAAGTTTTGTGACCCATTTCTTCCACCTGTGCGCGGCGTTCGTCCCAGGTGTCAACACCGATAATTTCGATGGATGGGTCGATGCCTTTTAAAAGTCTGATTCTTCTTTTACCCATTGAGCCAAGGCCCAC
>JAGBFE010000290.1 GCA_018109965.1 Oscillospiraceae bacterium
AACTTTCCTGTTCAGAGGAGCTTTCCTGTTCAGAAGAACTTTCCTGCTCAGAAGAGCTTTCCTGTTCAGAAGAGCTTTCAGAGCTTGAGGAGGAATAGTTATCACATTCAGTGGAAGTATTGTCTTTATGCCCGTATTTGCCGCAGCTTGTGCAGTGGTCTTCTGCAGTATGTCCTGTTTCATTGCACTTTGTGCAGTGGTCAGCTGCGGTGTGACCATATTCTCCGCAACTTGTGCAATGGTCAGCTGCAGTGTGACCATTATGGGCAGCACAGGTTGTGCAGTAGGTCTGTGCACAGCCGTCGGTTTTTGGCTGACCGCAGTCAGCACATATTTCAGGCTGGGATTCTGTATCAGCAGTTGAAGTATCAGTGCCGCTGTTGCCGCCTTCAACATCTGTCAGCAGGGAAGGTGAATCAACCACAGTAAGCGGGATAAGGCGGAAGCTGCCATTTCTGTACAGATTGCGCAGAGAATAATCCCACACAGCCTGTCTTGCAAGCATACTTACATTGCTTACAGATTCTTCGTTTACTGCAGATGCAGAAGATGAGTTTGCAACACGGATATCACCAACAATGTATCCGTTTGCATCAATTTCTGCTATGTACTGGCTTTTTGTGCCATCAGCATTGTAAAGATAACCCACATTTTCTTCGGCAAAATCACCTTTGGCAATTTCCGCTTTATATTTGTAGGCGCTTATTTCTTTTGTAACAGTTGCAGTTTTATCTGCATAGCTTGGAAGCTGCGGTGTAGGTTCTGGTGTGGCAACAGGTTTTGTCAGGCTGGCATCTTCCTTGGAAACATCAATCTCGGTTTCATCCTTGATTTTGTCGGTAACGTCAACCTTTTCGTATTTTACCTTTTCTTTAACGGTACATTCCACTGATTTTTCGGTGATTATATATCCTTCGGCCTCGCTGATGGTAACTATATAGTCACCCGCATCAAGTTTGGTTAAACGCAAAAAGCCGTCATTTACCGTCCAGGTGCTTGTATAGGAAGAATCTTTGCCTTCAACGGTCAGGATAAAATCATATCCTGTCACCATCATATCGTTTTTGTCAACGATTTGTACCTCAAGGTCTTCTTCTACAGAAGATGGTTTAAGGAATATTTCGATAGGTTCAGCAGAGGATGATTCTTCTTCCGAGGAACTTTCCTCCTCGCTGGATGAAATTATGTCGCTGCATGTTTCACTGCTGCTTGGAGCAATACTTTCGGATGAAGCATTTGCCACAGAATCCATGTATGCAGCGGAAGATACAACTGCATTTACACTTACTGCTATAAGTGCAGGGATGCATATCAAAAGCACACCGACAGAAATCTGTTGTGCGGTATTCAATCTGAAAAAGATTTGTTTGAGTCTGTCAAAAAAATTCAATGCTGTTCTCCTGTATAAAGGGGTGTTATATATTTATCTAACTCAATATAATACTACATTTCACAACTTAATTCTACATTATTGTGTAAAAAAGTCATATAATATGCTGGAAAATTTTAAAAAATTATTAAAAAATTGAAAATTTAACAAAAGCAGATGAATATAAAACTTTTTTATGTTTTTTCAAAAGATTTTACTTTAAGATGTTGACAAAATCTATAACATATGGTTATATATATGACGATAATAGCTTGTTTATATAGATTTATTTTATATAAATATTATCTTATGTCGATTTTTTAAAGCATAACTCAGAGGAAAAAACTATGACATTACAGCAGCTCAGATATATTGTGGAAGTTTCAAAATGCAGCACTATCAGCAAAGCGGCACAAAGCCTTTTTCTTACACAGCCTACATTGAGCAAGGCAATCAAAGACCTTGAGGAAGAACTTGGTATATGTATTCTGGAGCGCGGAAGCAGCAAAACCCGTTTTACCGCTGAAGGCACCGAGCTTTTGTGCTATGCAAAGCAGCTGCTGGAACAGGCAAATCAGATTGAAAACCGTTTTATCAACAAGGCTGTGGAAAAAAAGCGAATTGCAGTTTCCACACAGCACTATGCTTTTGCAGTCAAAGCTTTTATCGAGCTGCTCAACAACGAAAAAGGCACCGACTATGAGTTTTATTTCCGTGAAAGCAAAACCTATGAAATTATTGATGATGTGTTCAACAAAAAAAGTGATATAGGCATCATCTTTTTCTCCGACTCCACAAGCCGATATCTCACAAGACTGCTCAGCAGCAAGGAAATTGAGTTTACACCGCTCAAAAATTTTACCCCTCATGTGTTTGTACGTGACACTCATCCGCTGGCAAAGAACTGCAAAGTGACCATGAAACAGCTTGAGGATTATCCTTGTGTAGCTTATGAACAGGACAACAACTCCCTCAATTTTGCCGAAGAAACAGTCAGTGTGTCAGGCCGCAGAAAAATAGTGTATATCCGAGACAGGGCAGCAATGCTCAATATACTTTCCAACACAGACTGCTTCAACATCGGCACAGGCTGTCTCATAGACGGAATTACAAACAGTGATATTGTTTCTGTGCCGCTGGAAGGCTACAGCGACAAAATGACTGTAGGCTGGATTAAACTCAAAAACAAATCGGTTTCTCCTGCAGTGGAAGAATATATCGAACAGCTAAAAGCTGCACTTACACTGTCATATACAGGTACTGAACGAAAAAAATAAACTTAAAAAGCTGCTTGAATATCAGCGACATCCCGATAAGAAAACATAAATACCCGACAATACACCTTGCAGTGTATTGCCGGGTACATTTTTGCCTGTTTCTGCAGTAATTAAATTATTTGTTTACAAATTTTACAGCTGTGCCGTATACAATAACTTCGGCAGCTCCCTGCATAACAGCAGCGGAAGCATATCGGATATTTACAACAGCATCTGCACCAAGTGCTTCAGCTTCTGTTACCATTCTTTTGGTAGCGATTGCACGGGCTTCGTTCATCATTTCATTGTAGGATACAAGCTCGCCGCCTACAAGGGTTTTAAAGCTCTGTGTAATGTCCTTGCCAACGTGTTTTGTCTGTATTGTGCTGCCTTTTACAAGACCAAGCATTTCAAATTCCTTGCCGCTGATGTAATCAGTATTTACCAATATCATCTTCTTCACCTTTCTTTATTTCATTTATTCTTTCCACACACACTTTTATCAGCAATAAAGCGACTATAAGTGGAATTATACCAAGCAGATATTTAAATGCTCCATCGATAAGAGCAATCAGTACACCAAAGTAGATAACGTAGTACAGGATAATTATAACCGTTATCACAATTGGTGCTTTCATCTTCTGTCTGTGATTGTTCATCAGTATCACCCCGCAAAAATTTATGATATTATTCTATATCAAATTCGGGCGGAACGTCAATCTGGTCAGATACATATTTGCCGTTCTTTTTGCGCTGGCGCACACATTCGGTCAAAAGATATTCAATCTGTCCGTTGATGCTGCGAAAATCATCCTCTGCCCAGGCGGCTATTGCATCATACAGTTTTGCCGATACTCGCAAAGGTATCTGTTTTTTGTTGTCTGCCATAATTTAGTACAGGCTGCCTGTGTTAACGATAGGCTGGGCATCGTGGTTGCCGCAAAGCACTACCAACAGGTTTGAAACCATAGCAGCTTTTCTCTCTTCATCAAGTTCCACGGTTTTGTTTTCGCTGAGACGTTCAAGAGCCATTTCCACCATACCAACAGCACCGTCAACAATCATTTTTCTTGCATCAATGATTGCGCTTGCCTGCTGGCGCTGCAGCATAACAGCGGCAATTTCCGGTGCGTATGCAAGATGAGTGATTCTTGCTTCGATAATTTCGATGCCTGCTTCATCAACGCGGGACTGGATTTCTTCTTTTATTCTCAAAGCAACAGTTTCACTTGAGCCGCGCAGGCTGCCTTCGTCAGCGTGACCGTCACCTGTTGTGTCAACGTTTGGTGCAACGTCGTACGGATAAATACGAACAATGTTTCTCAAAGCACTGTCACACTGGAGAGACAAAAATTCCTTGTAGTTGTCAACATTGAAAACTGCTTTTGCTGTGTCGGTAATGCGCCATGTAACCGCAATGCCGATTTCCACAGGGTTGCCAAGGCAGTCGTTGATTTTCTGTTTTGCGTTGTTGAGTGTCATAACTTTAAGGGAAATCTTTTTGCTTGGCATCTCAATTTCGTTAGGGTTAACGCCTTTTGTTTTCACATCACCGCTCTGGTTGAGCTTGGTTTTTGCAGCAGGGTTAACAGATGAGCAGAACGGGTTTACAAAATAAAAACCTGCATCTTTGATTGTGCCAATGTATTTGCCGAACAAAGTGAGCACCAAGGCTTCCTGCGGCTTAAGCACACGCAGACCGCAAAGTGCAATCCAGCCAAGAGCAACATATGCAATGCATACTGTCAGAAGAATAAAGTTGAAAAAACCCATATTGAAGGATACGCCAACCACAATGCCAAGTATTGCCACTATGTACAAAACCAATGTGAGCAGCAAAACCAGCATGCCGTTTTTCTTGCCGTGTAAAACTTTTTCTGTCATAAAAATACAACTCCTTTTTACTTTTAAATTTTATCAAATGACAGCGTCAATCTTTTTGATATCAAAATGATATCATATATTTTGTCGTTTTGCAAGATAATTTTCACAATTTATTACAATTGATTTACAAAACACCTTTTATTGTTTTTTTATTATTATATTTATGCTATTTTAAACGTGAAAAGTGAAAAAGGAGGGCGAAGTATGAAAAAACGTTTTATTGCAGCTGTTACAGCCTTGATTTTGTCGCTTTTCAGCGGATGCACTCTGCGCCCTGTCAGTGCAGATAATCTGACAGACGGCATCAAGCCCGATGCGGTTCCTGTATATAATAACTTTAACAACGGGGAAAATGTTGCTGTCAGCGATTTTGCAGCAAAGCTTTTGCAGCAGTCTTTTAAGGATGGCAAAAGCACGGTGATATCACCGATATCTGTTCTGTATGCACTTGCAATGACCGCCAACGGTGCTGACGGCGAAACTTTAAGCCAGATGGAAAATGTGTTCGGTATGGATATTGACACCGTCAACAACTATCTCCACAGCACAGTCAGCGCCCTGCCGAGTGATGAGGGGTACACTGTTGACCTTGCCAACTCGGTGTGGATTAAAGATGATGAAGGCAAATTTGTTGTTGAAGAAGATTTCCTCAAAGCAGTGAAAAGCTATTACGATGCAGGCGTTTTCAAAGAAACTTTTGATGACCACACACTTAAGGCAATCAACAACTGGGTGGTACAGAAAACCAACGGACAGATTCAGGATATACTGGACAAAATCGACCCTGATGCAGTGATGTACCTTGTCAATGCCATCAATTTTGAAGCCGACTGGGATAGTATATATGAAAAACATCAGGTCAGTGACGGCGAATTCACCAAAGCGGACGGAACAACACAGACTGTTGAATTCATGTTCAGTGATGAACACGGCTATCTTGAAGATGAAAATACCACAGGCTTTGTAAAATACTACAAAGACTACAAATATGCCTTTGTGGCACTTTTGCCTGACGAAAATATCTCAGTTGATGAATATATTGCTTCATTAAACGGCGACAAGCTGGCACAGCTGCTGGCATCAAAATCAGGCAAAATGGTATTGACATCAATGCCAAAATTTGAAACCACTTTTGACACTGAAATGAGCGAAAGCTTAAAGGCTTTGGGTATGACCGATGCTTTCGATTACCGTGTTGCTGATTTCAGCAGAATGGGTGCAGCACAGCAGGAAGGCGAAAACCTTTGCGTCAACCGCGTTATCCACAAAGCGTTTATCCGTGTTGCTGACAATGGTACACAGGCAGGTGCCGCCACAGTGGTGGAAATGGTGGCAGAGGGTGCAATGGCAGTTACAGAAAAACCGAAAGAGGTTTATCTTGACCGCCCGTTTGTATATATGATTATCGACTGCAGCAACAATCTGCCGCTCTTTATGGGTGCAGTTACTGAAATTGAATAACTTCTTATTGGGACACAGATACACTTCAAAGAAAAACAGCGTTCAGATTTCTGAACGCTGTTTTTCTTTTGGGTAAAATAATGTGCAGAATATACATCTGCAGGCAGGATAAGTCAGATTGTATCTGTATGTGATATATAACGGGCGGACAATACAAAATCAGTTGAACTGCGCAT
Organism: Oscillospiraceae bacterium; assembly: GCA_018109965.1. The sequence goes on from JAGBFE010000290.1 coordinate 6,147, forward strand.
AGTTGTCGGTAATTCTGATATATGCGGGGTCGATAGCACATACATAGTAGATGCCGTAGTCTTCAAGGCCCTTTTCCTTTATATCCATTTCCTCAATATTTACATAAAGCTTATAAAAAGGCACACTTAAACGGCTGCTGGTAAGTGTCATACTGTTGTATGGGGCTGCTTTGTATACAAGTTCAATGCGGCTTACAACGGTTTTATCGGTGATATCATATGGCACAGAAGAATAATAATCTCCCTCGTACAAAAGGCCAAGTGCCTGCTGCCAGTTTATTGCAGGC
>JAGBFE010000291.1 GCA_018109965.1 Oscillospiraceae bacterium
CAGCAGCCCGTCGTCAAGGGAAGTTTTGTATTCAATCTGTATCGGACTGTACTGTTTATAGACGGCTTTTTTCAGTTTTCCCTGGAAATCGGTATCCCATGTGCTGTTTTTGAACTTTTTGCCACCAAGGGAGATTGGGTCAGTCAGTTCCAGAGCACCATAGCACGGTGTGACTGTAACCTCTTTCCAGTTTGATTCATCACTGCCGTCGTGTCTGAATTCAATTTTCAGTTTATCCAGCGGAATAGCCTGAAAATGCGGACTGTATCTGCCTATTGGAATAATATATGTATCATCGTCGCCACGTTCAAGGTCGTTGTACACAGCTTTGTCCAGGCACACTTTTGCCCATCGTGTATCTCCGTTATATGCTACAAGATAGATATCGGAATCACTGCCTGCATACAGCGCATCTTTTACCTTGACACGGACCTTCAGATTTGTAACAGCCTGCGACTGCGGTGTTTTTGTACCTTTGACTTTAAGTGCACCCTGAAAGTTCATTACCACCGGATTGCAGATACCTTTCAGATGGATGCCGCCAAGGTCGACAGGGCCGCAAAGCTCATAGCCTGCATACATAGGTGTAACACTGATGCTTTCACAGTGCCAGTCATCTGTTAAAGATGGAAGAAAATCAAAGGCAGGCATTTTTGACAGCGCAATATCCAGCTGGTCCAGCGGTACTGACTCGGGCAGTTCAACAAGATAGTTGTCGTTATCGCCTGCTTCAAAATCATTGTAACCGGATATGTCCAGCAGCTTGTGGGTGAGCTGGGTTCTGCTGCCGTCTGCATTTATTTTTTGCACAATTACATAAATGTTGTCATCGGTGCCTGCAAGGTACAAATCCGATGTTCTGATTTGCAGATTCAGGGCAGAAGCCTCAAGATGTGCAGTATTGGTGCTGTACGCGGTCTGATTGATACCGGTACTTGTCTTGATAAATCTTGTGTAATTTTCAGGGCCCATAAGCACCAGCTTGAACATTGTCAGTGTATTGTACAGTGCTTCCAGCTGGGAGTCACTGATGGAATACCGTTTTTCATCGGGCAGAGTTTTCAGATGTTCCTCAAGTTCGGCAAAGTTGTTTTCAGATGGCTTGTATGGGTTATCTTTATGGTCAAGCTGCACCTGTGGATTTTCCAGGCGGTCATCTATTTTTGACACAAGATCGTTTATTGTTTTGGCTGCCGCATCAGGTTCCATACCTGTCATATGTGTAATTTTGCCTGTGCAGGCAGAAACAACCCATTCTGCAGCCAGATTTTTGATTTCGCCGCCAATCCAGCTCCAGATTGGCTTTAAAATAAGCAGGTCCATAACATCCCCGATAACAGGGATATCGATACCGTCGATAATTATATCAGGAATACCCAGCATATAAACGCCGTACTCATCCATCCAGAAGCTGAATTCCTCTTTGATAATCATAACAGAGGAACTTTCTGCTTTAAGCATATCGGGGGTGATGATACCCTTTAAAAGCAGTTCGATAAGTACCAGATCAAAGAAAGAGTCGCCGTAAAGGTCAAGTTCCTTCAGTTTTTTCTCTACCTTATCCACCTCAGCTTTGGAATAATATTTCAGAATCATTGACTCCATGTTAAGTCCCGACATATCCCAGAACTGGTTTTTTTCTTCCTCCCGGTCTTCCTGCTTTTTCGCTTCAATATCGGGGTTTTTCTCTTTTGTCACCATTCGCCTTGCAATATTGTCGCAGGTTTGTGTAAAAGCAATAATACCTCTGTCGATATCTGCAGCCCATTCATCATTGTATCTTGTGATGGCAGCACTGACAGGCTCCATATTTTCGCGGTACTCATCAGCAGTTGAGGTCACATATTCGCGCAGTGCCAGCATAGCAGTATAGTGGGGCGGAACATTGTTGCTGTTCTCATCAAAAAAGCCTCCCAATATGTCTTTTATCAGGTCACTGTCAATGTCATCCGTATCAACAGTAAAGGCAGGATATCTGTCATAAAGGGGCGCAAGCCCTGCGGCGGGTGTTCCGTTAAAAATCATCGCATTGGAAACAAACTCATCCGGTGCATCAACATCACCGTATCTGCCTGTATCATAGGAAGGGTAGAGCAGGGAGTCCATATATTTTTCCACAGACAGATGGCTCAGCACATTATTCAGTCTTTCACCCTTTAAATCCATCATTTCAGTACTTGCCACCGACGGGAAGGTCCCGCCCGAAAAGGTGTTGACAAAATCGTGACCGAACAGATCCCCGCAGTAGTGCAGCATACAGCCAAGGGTGAAGGCAAGTGCCTTTTTGCGGCCTTCGGTGTCCCTGCCCATTTTGTTTACGGCATTGCACAGCAGTGTTACCCATTCACCGCTATCAATGTTTTCATCCTCAGGGTGAATATACATCTGACCTGTAACAATATCGGGATACATATCAGGCCCCAGAGAGCCTGCACGGAAAGCTTCGGGATATTCAGCAATCGCCTGAATAAATTCGTCGGGAATTGTAAAATTGAAAGCGTCCTCTTCTTCTGCATCATATGGATAATTGAGAGGCACGGTGTCTTCTTCTGTATCGACATAAGCCCCGTCAATAACATTGGCGGTGTAAACGTGGGTCATCTTGCCCCAGGCAAAGGCTTCCACAGGGAATACAGAAAAGCACATTATTGCAGTAAGCAGTATACTGATAAATTTAGTTATTGTACGTTTCATTGTCTTTCTCCTTGTTTTGCTTTGTCAGAATCAACAGCCCTGTCATTTTCCCATTTCGGAAAGCTTTACATCATCAAGAACTGCTGTTCTTTCAGCAAGATTTTTGCGGATTTCTTCAAATGCCTCGGGGGTCATATCCATTTCTTCTGAAACTGCAGGGTCCCATTGGCCGCTTGTGTTGTGGTAATAAGCGAACTCATCGATATTTCCGTCTTTTGGATAGGTGAAATAAAAGTCTTTGCACACAATACCTTCATCTTCGGTAAGCTGGTATTCCGCAATGATATGGAAATCTGACCCGTCTGAACCGTAAAAATAGAATGTGCCTGTATCGGTCAAAGCAAAGGTATTGCGTTTTTGTTTTTCAAAAAGAGGGATGAGGTCGTCACCGTCGTGACTGAATGCGGCATAAATTTCATTATTCACATCGGCAGAGCCGTCGGTTTCAAAACAGCCTATAAAAAGCTCTTCCCTGCCGTCTTTGTCCGTATCATTGAAAACGTAACCGATTGTATCCTCTGCCGCATCACCCAGTTCCGCTGCAGCTTCGCGCACACTTTCAAACCCGTCATAAAGAGTTTCCGTTTCTTCCGGAGATACAATGGTTGCGCGCAAATCTTCAAGGGCAGGTCTGTAAGCTACTTCGCATTCAAAATCAGGCGTTTTCACCGGGGAACTGCTGCACCCGCACAAGCTGACTGCAATAACAGCAGACAATATAATAAATCCTGTTTTTTTCATTGGGAAATTTCCTCCAATTCTGTATTTGTCGGATTGATTTGACTATTTTGCCATTTTATATTTTCAGTGTATCACGCCCTGTACAAAAAAAACATTACACCTAAGTGTAATGTTTTATATATACAGGGGTAATAATCAGCTTAAAAATCAATTTTCAGGAGAAATATATATTTTTATAGCATAATATGCCATAAAACTGTAACAGTTCAATTTGTTACCGCTACACTGATGGCAGAAATCAATGCAGTCAAAGATACCGGAGAATCACCGGAATATTTGTACTATTTTAAATATCTTTACTTTCGAGAATATGACCTATTGGAATTTATCAATCAGTTATCTTCATGATCTGCAAGTATTTTATTGAGCTCACGCACAAAATCATGGTAACCTTTGGGAAAATTTTCAGAGCCATCGGCGTATATTTCCTGTCCGTTATTTACGGTAGCCCTGAAGTCAAACATTATCCCGTCATTCACACTTTTCGGGTGATTGCCGTGAAATCCGTTCCAGCATATTACACCGCAGGTATTCATAAGTTCAATAAAATCTGCAATGTCACAAACAGCACTTGTCTCCAGCTCAAGCGTATCTGCTCCATTTGAATATACTTTTCTGAAACGCCTGAGTTCTGTTTTCCCGTCTTCGTTTGTGATTTCATACACATTGCAGAATCTCATTCCTTGCAAAGTAAGTGTCATAGTTTCAATTGAGGTAATCGTTTTTCTGCAATCATATGCCCTGCCGCACAGTACGG
>JAGBFE010000292.1 GCA_018109965.1 Oscillospiraceae bacterium
AAAACATCAGCATTTTCTGATGATTATTAAGCAAAACAATCATATTTATTTATTATTTTTACATCCGTTTCAATCCAGCATCTTAATACAAACCAATACGCAATAACTGTTATTTATATTAAGCTTTTATTGTATAACAATTAACTAAATTTTGATTGCACAAAATGCAGTTTGTTTATGTGCAAACAAGCCTTATTCATTGGGAAATTAAAAAGAGAGGATGTGACTAATATCATTAAGTTAACAAAAAATATGTCATTCTGAGGAATTTATGCCGAAGAATCTCCCGGTTTAATCAAACAAGGAGATTCTTCGCTGCGCTCAGAATGACATTTTGCTTTATTATATTAAGTTGATAATTTTGAATATAGATTAACCCAATGACATTAAGGATGTAACTCTTCTCTTTTAATTATGTTAATTATACTTTGATTGTGCTGATAAGGCGCGGCATAATTTTGCGGGTATATTCGCCGAGTGAATAGTTGCCGTTGGAAATGCAGTAATCATAGATGATTGCACGTTCTGCCAGTGTGTAAAGCTGCTGAATTTCGCGCACTGTCAGGTCGGTTGCTATCTGACCGCGTTTTTGACCTTCGTCAATAATCTGTCTGATAACATAATAGTAATATCTGTCCTGATTCTGCAGATGCTTGTCCCCTTTTGTAACAACCTGGGATGAATAAAGGGATGCAAGCAGACCGATTGGGATTTCTTTTTCAATCATATCATGCACTGTGTAGCAAAGATACAGCAGTTTTTCGTAGCTGTTCATATCTTTGTCCAGTGTCTGCATAACTTCTTCGTATTTTGCATCAAAAACTTCTGACAGTGAAGACAACAGTTCGTCCTTGCTGCTGTAGTAATGATAAAAACTGCCTTTTGATGTGCCTGACGCTGCTATGATATCGTCAATGGTAGTTTCGCTGTATCCTTTTTCGTGAAAAAGCTGCCATGCCACTTTGGTTATTTTAGCTTTTGTTGTGTTCATTCTTGCCATTGGCATACCTCTTACAGTAATTGATTTTATAAAATCATTTTACCATTTTGTTACAATAAAGTAAAGCTATTTAAAATGTTAATTTTTTAACCCAATTATTTGAATTATAAATAATATATATCAAATATCATTATAAATAAAACTGTATCGGATAATCCGATAAATTATTGCAATTTATTTTCTTGCACAGTTACTTGTTCTGCCTGTGAGAATTTCCAGCCCGTGATGGAGATGAGGGAGAATATATTCCAGACATTCTGCAACAGCTTTTGGACTGCCCGGCATATTTACGATAAGGGTTTTTTCGCGGATGCCTGCTGCTGCACGGGTAAGCATTGCACGGCCTGTAATCTGCAGGCTGAACCAGCGCATAGCTTCTGGTATACCCGGTGCTTCGCGGTGAATGATTGCTTTTGTAGCTTCCGGCATTACATCACGTGGTGAAAATCCTGTGCCTCCTGTTGTGAGAATAAGGTCCGCACTGTTTGCGTCACAGATTTTTGCCATTGCTGCACTGAGCATTTCCTTGTCGTCTGGCAGCAGAATTTTTTCAACAACATCGTAACCTGCTTCGGTTACAAATTTTTCGATAACAGGTGCGCTTTTGTCTTCTCTTTCGCCTGCATAGCCTGTGTCGCTGGATGTGATGATTGCTACTTTAAATGGTGTATCTGACATTGTATTTATCCTCCTATTTGAGACATATTTCTTAATTCACGGTTTTCCAGATTGTCTTTCTGGTCAAATTTGTGGCTTTTGGGTTTTTGTGCTATACCCTGCAGCAAAACATCAAGCAGTTCTTTGTCCGTTTTGCCGCTGCGCAGGCAACCGGCAATGTGAACACCTGCTTCAAACTGCAGGCAGGTTTTGAGATATCCATCGGCTGTGAGGCGCACACGGTTGCAGCTGTCGCAGAATTTGTGGCTTACCGCACTTATAAAACCGATTTTTCCTTTGAAGCCCTCCAGTGAATAGTGCACTGACGGACCGTTGCCGCGCACTTCGCTGCAGAATGTGAGCGGGCCGTATTTTTCTTCGATTATTTTTTTGATATCGTCTTCGGTAAAAGAATCGCAGTCAACCCCTGCACCGATAGGCATAACCTCGATAAAACGTACGTCAGTATCATAATCCCTCGCAAATTCCACAAGAGAGAGGATATCCTCTTTAGATGCATTCATCGGAACTGTGTTGATTTTTAGGCGCACTTTGCCCTGCTTCTGTGCATATTTAATGCCGTTTATCACATTTACAAACTCATCACGGCGGGTTATCTGCGCATATTTTTCCCTGTCGGTTGTATCGAGACTTACAGTGATGGAATCCACTCCCGCACCTACAAGGTTCTGATACTGTTCGGTAAGCAGAACACCGTTTGTTGTGATTGTGACACTTTCGATGCCGTCAACATCTTTAATCTGTTTAATCAGATTGGCAACACCGCGGCGCACCAATGGCTCGCCCCCTGTGATTTTAACTTTTTTAAGTCCCTGTGTGGCAAGGACACGGCACACACGGATAATCTCGTCAAAGGTGAGAATATCCCTGTGCATAAGTGTTTCCACGCCTTCTTCCGGCATACAGTAGACACAGCGCAGATTGCATCGGTCGGTGACAGAGATGCGTATATAATCTATTTTTCTGCCAAAATTGTCAATCATCTGATAAATTCTCCGCTTTTTCCGCCTGCCTTATATTCAAGGTGAACATCGGATATTTCCATACGTTTGTCTATAGCCTTGCACATATCATAAACTGTGAGCAGTGCAACCGAAACACCTGTGAGGGCTTCCATCTCCACACCTGTCTGACCTTTTATTTTTACTGTGCACAGTGCTTTTATTGTATTTTCTGCCTCGTTAACTTCAAAGTCAACAGAACATTTGGACAAAAGCAGAGGATGGCACATTGGGATAAGGTGCGGTGTCTGCTTTGCAGCCATAATACCTGCAACACGGGCAACACCAAGCACGTCACCTTTCTGTACTGTTTTGTTGACAACAGCTTCCATCACTGCATCATTAACTTTTATAATACCGCTGGCAACTGCTGTGCGGGTGGTCTCCTGTTTGTCGGAAACATCCACCATTATTGCATTGCCCTCTGTATCAAAATGGGAAAGTTTGTTTTCCATTGTTTATTCTCCTTTGCCGCAGCATTTGCATTTTGGATATTTTGGGATTTCGACTTCGTCAAAGTTCATATTGAGCATATCTATAAAAATCATTCTGCCTTTGAGAGATTTGCCGCAGCCTGTAATCAGTTTTAACACTTCGCATGCCTGCAGTGAACCGATAACACCGGGAATTGCACCAAGCACACCCACATCTTTTGCATCGATGATTTCGCCCTGTTTTGGAGGTTCAGGATTTATACAGCGCAGGCAAGGGCCGTCCCCGCCCAGTACAACCACCTGACCGTAAAATTCATAAATTGCACCGTAGATATGTGGTTTACCCAGTTTCACACAGGTGTCACTGATAACATATCTTGTATCAAAATTGTCACAGGCATCAACAATAATATCAAATTTTTCAAAAATTTCGGTGGCATTTGTAGCATCCAGCATATCTTCAATGCAAATTACATTAACATTACTGTTAAGCTGCACAAGTCTCTCCCTTGCCATATGCACCTTGGATTTGCCCACATCCTTTTCGGAATAAAGCACCTGGCGCTGAAGATTGGACAGGTCGACCACATCAAAATCGATAAGACCGATTGTGCCCACACCAGCAGCTGCAAGATAAAGTGCCACCGGACAGCCAAGCCCGCCTGCCCCTACCACAAGCACCTTGCTGTTTTTTATTTTTTCCTGTCCTGCCTCGTCAATCTGCGGCAGCATAAGATGTCTTTTGTATCTGCCTGCTTCCTGTTGTGTCAATGCCATAAAAACACCCCTTTGCACTGTGTAAAAGATTAAAATATAATCTGTTAAACCCTGATTGTATTGTAACACAACAAGGGCTTAACACACAATATCTTAAAAAGGCAGGGCTATTGCCTTGTATGGCAATAGCCCTGTTTAACTTTAATTATCAACCGCCGCCAAGCAAATGATGGATTTTCAAATCGTCATTTTCCTGCAGGACAACTTTGTCGTAATCTTCAGGCCAAACCAACTGTCCGTTAACTTTTGTAACAAGTTTAGGCCAGGTGAAGTTCATATGTTCAATAACGCCCTGAATTGTTAAGCCTTCGTGCCAGTCAGGATATGGCCAATCGTTTAACATCATAATACTTTACCTCGTGTTTTATAACTAATGCTTTTTAATAATTATGGTTCAAGATCCTGGAGTGGTTCAACGATTTCGATAAGTTCTGGAAGATCCATACCGATTTTCTTGAGGTGTTCGATTTTTGGAACACCGTTCATTGTCCAGCCACGTTTTGGATATACAGCGTTGATGAGTTTTTCATATTCACCTTCACGGTATTTTCTTGTTTCAGCCATTTTTTCTTTGAGAGTCATAGCTTCAACCTGTTCTTTTGTGAAACCAACTCTTGTTACGAGCTGACCGTCGTAACGATCCTGACGGGAGAGATATTCTTCTTCTGTTACAGGACCTACTGAACGGTAAGGAACAGCGTCGTGTTTTCTGAGACCTTTGCCAAGACGGATATTGAAGATTCTCTGGAAGTTGTAAACACGTTCGGACATAACGAGAAGTTCTTCTCTGTCGATTTTCTTACCTGTTACACCATAGAAGAGGTTGAGGTAGTTGTCAACGTGTTCTGGAACTTTTGCAGGTTCATCTGTCAAAGCGTTGTTTTCTGGCACAACGTCGTTCCAAGGAAGTTTACACAGACCAACAAGACCGAACCATGTACGGAATCTTGGGTAGTAGTAGAGAGCTTCTGCTTTGTCATCGAATGTTGGGATCTGGTTGTTAACCTGGTCCATAAAGATAAGCCAAGCTTCATCGTGCTGTGGGCCTTTGTTTGTAAGACCGTAACCGCCCTGCTGAGCAAGGGATTCTTTGGAGCCGTATTCGGAGTATTCGAGACCTTTCTGTTCCATAGCGATATCGTTAAGGAAGTCTGCGTCGCCCCAGCCTTTTTCGATAAAGAGAAGTTTCTGTTTGTGTGAACCGAGAGCTGCGATTTTACCGAAGCCTTCGTTTTTAGCCATAAGGTGAAGAAGTTCGAGAGCTGCTGCGGAGTTACCGAAGTTGAGTTCAAGACCACCTGTTCTTTCCTTGTTGAGGATGCCGTTTTCGTAACATTCCATCAGGAATGCACACATTGTGCCCCAGGAGATTGTGTCGATACCGTATGTATCGCAGTAGAAGTTGAGTTCAAGAATAACCTGTGGATCTGTGATACCGCAGTTTGGACCAACGCCTGCTGCTGTTTCGTATTCAGGACCGTCAACAACTACTTTGCTTCCTTTGTAAGGACCTGTGAGAAGTTCAAAGTGGTCAGCTGCTTTTGCACAAGCCATGGAACAACCGTACCAGCAACCGTCAGCTGCGCCCTGTGTGAGCCATTTTTCGATAAATACCTGTGGGTGCATTTCAGCGATGTTTGGTGTGCCGCCGAATTTGAAGTTGTGTGTTGGCAGGATGTCGTAGTCATTGAGAGTTTTCATGGTATTTGCTGTACCAATTTTTCTCATGTTGTTCTGTTTAGGGTCCTGTGTAGCCATTTCACGGTGATATTTAACACCAGTTTTGTTGATGATGGAAATATCGTGAACCTGGTTGAGGTTGTTGTGGATACCCTGGAATTTACATACAACAGCTTTGATTTTTTTGTGACGGAATACACGACCGATACCACCACGGCCAGCCTGTTTAAGTCTTACAACACCACGGTTTGGATCGTAGAATGTAAAGTTGAGCATGGAGATGTTGCAGTGTTCTGCAGCGCCGCCTGCACAAACAACAGCAACGTGTTTGCGGTCGTTTTCGTTGTCAGCATACATAGCTGTGAGTTCTTCGCCCATAAGGTGAGCGTCCATATGTTCAAGAGGTGCTTTTTCTACAGAAACAGTACCTTTGTTACCGTCGATAACAATAATTACATCTTCTTCTGCCTGACCTTTGAGTTCAAGAGCATCGAAGCCGGAGAATTTGAGGTAAGGACCAAAGAAGCCACCAACGTTGGAGTCGATTGGAATATCTGTCATTGGTGAGATTGTACATACAAGCATTTTACCAGTACCAGCGTACTGTGTGATACCTGCGATTGGGCCAGCTGACATAACGATTTCGTTTTCAGGAGAGTCCCATTTTGTGTTTGGATTTGTTGCATCCCAGAGATATCTCAAGCAGTAGCCTTTACCGCCTGTGAATTTTTCTTTAACTTCTGCAGGGATGTCTGCAATTTTTACAGAGCCGTCTGTAACGTCAACTGTAAGAATTTTGTCTGTGTAACCTTTTACGATAGGTTCTGGTTTATACTCAATTTTGTTAATCACAACGTGAGCATCTTTCATTTTCTGAATTTCTGCAGGGTCAACGTCGTGGTAACGTTCAAGTTTGCACATTTCGATCATATTAACATACCCTCCTTAAACATCCTGGATGCTGAGTGCACCAACCGGGCATGCTTTTACACAGATGCCACAGGCAGTACATTTGCCTGGTTCGTTGCGGCCGTCAACATAGTACATAACCTGTTCCGGACAGTAGCCTACGCACATGTAGCAGCCAACACATTCTTTTTTGTTGATCATGTAAACACCGAATTTGTTTGGTTTGATAACACCGGTGTTACATACTGAAGCACAGATACCGCACTGTGTACATACACGCATTTCAACGTTTGCTTCTTTAGCTGTACCGCTGATACGCAGGCATGCTTTGGAACGGTCTTCTGTTTTTGTGAAAGCAAGTGCACAAGCTTCTTCGCAGTTGTGACAGCCAACACATAAAGATTCGTCTTTAACTAAGCGTTTCAATATAAGTTCCCCCTTAATTTATATTGTTTACGTATTAAATATATGGATATATCTGCCCTTTCGGACATAATATGTCATTATTCAAAATAAAGTATATCACAGACATTTTTTTATTTCAAGTAGCCTGATTTTGTACAAAAATGTGCACAAAAGCAAAAGCAGCAGACTGCGGTCTACTGCTTTTTGCACAAATCGTCATTAACTTTTATTGTTCCGCTTTCTGTTACTTTAAGATATTTGGCGTGGCTGCGCAGCATACAGGGCTTTTTGCCCTGTACAAGCACACATTCCTCAAAACATTCTTTGCCTGTATGTGAAATTTCCAGCTGCGATGTGCCGCAAACCAGCTTTTCACCACTTTTTAAAGCGGATAAGTCCATATTTTCCACTTCCAGATTAGCTTTGTAGCGGTCAAAGCACAATCCTTTTTCGGTCTGTGCTTCCATCCACTCAAGGCTCTGTGAGTCAATTGCTGTCAGCTGTTTTTCACCGCCTTTTGCAAAGCGGTCCCCCTTTAGACCGCAGTCTACAATACAGTCAGCTTTTTGCACAATTTGAGGTGGAAAATTTTTTTCGACAAAAATTTTAATTTTTTTGATTTTACCCTTTTCCATAGCTTATTCCTCGTCAACATAGACAATTTTGCCTATATTGTCGGCAGAATAACCGCCCAGAGCTTCAAGTTTTGTCTTGAATTCA
>JAGBFE010000293.1 GCA_018109965.1 Oscillospiraceae bacterium
ACGCAATCAGTATTCTGAGCCCCATATTTCGGTGCTTTGGAAAAAACAGAAGAACAATACCAACCGCGATAGGTAAGTATCCATTGTTGAATACAGTAGTAATTAAAATAAATACTATGTTTAAAAAATCACAGTGTAAAGGTAAAAATAAATCTGTAAGTAATTTAGCTTCTGTAATGTTCATAATAACCTCTCAGATATTTTTTATAATTATACCATAACGCTGATTATTATACAATATGTTTATAAATTTAACAAGTATGTGAAAGAAATAATAGATATTCATTGTAATAGTATGGCAAATTTTATGCTATTTTACAAAAAAGACTTTACAAAAACGGGAAAATAATGTATAATTACAATGTTAATTTATGCAAACAATTTAAGGAGGAAATAAAGAATGAGTAAAAAGTATGTATACCTTTTTAGCGAAGGCGATGCTACTATGAGAGAACTTCTCGGTGGTAAAGGTGCCAACCTTGCAGAAATGACAAGACTTGGCATGCCTGTTCCAATGGGCTTTACAATCACAACAGAAGCTTGTACCGATTATTATGACTCCGGTAAAAAAATCAGCGATGAAATCCAAAAAGAAATTTTCCAGTATCTCGAAAAACTGGAATCCATCACAGGCAAGGAATTTGGTAATCCTGAAAATCCTTTGCTTCTCTCCGTTCGTTCCGGTGCAAGAGCTTCCATGCCTGGTATGATGGACACAATCCTCAACCTCGGTCTCAATGACGAAGTTGTGGAAGGTCTTGGCAAACTTACAAACAACCGCCGTTTTGCACTGGATGCTTACCGCAGATTTATCCAGATGTTCTCCGACGTTGTTATGGGTATCCCAAAATCTCTCTTTGACGAAGCGCTGGAAAACCTTAAAACAGTAAGAGGCATCGAATATGACCACGAAATGTCTCCTGCAGACCTTGAAAGTCTTGTTGCTTCCTACAAATCTATCTACAAAAAAGAAATTGGCGAAGATTTCCCTGCTGACCCTTCAAAACAGCTGCTCAATGCAGTAAAAGCTGTTTTCTCATCCTGGATGAACACCCGCGCAGTATATTACAGAAGAATGAACGATATTCCTTCTTCCTGGGGTACAGCTGTTAACGTTCAGTCCATGGTATTCGGTAATATGGGTAACGACTGTGGTACAGGTGTTGCATTTACACGTAACCCATCCACAGGTGAAAACAAACTCTACGGCGAATTCCTTATGAACGCACAGGGCGAAGACGTTGTTGCAGGTATCAGAACACCTCAGTCTATTGATGAACTTGCAAAAGTTATCCCTGAAGCATACAACCAGATTATCCAGATTGCAAAAACTCTTGAAAAACACAATCAGGATATGCAGGACCTTGAGTTTACAATTGAAAAAGGCAAACTCTATATGCTCCAGACACGTAACGGCAAACGTACAGCACAGGCTGCTATCAAAATTGCCGTTGATATGGTAAATCAGGGCCTCTGCACAAAAGAAGAAGCTCTCCTCAAAGTGGAACCAAGCCAGCTTGACTCATTGCTTCACCCACAGTTTGAACCTACAGCTCTTGCTGCAGCAACAGCAATCACAAAAGGTCTCCCGGCATCCCCTGGTGCTGCTGCAGGCCGTGTATACTTCAATGCTGAAGATGCAAGAGAAGCTGCAACAAAACGTAACGAACCTGTTATCCTTGTTCGTGTTGAAACATCACCTGAAGATATCGAAGGTATGGCAATTTCCAAAGGTATCCTTACAGCACGCGGCGGTATGACAAGCCACGCAGCTGTTGTTGCACGTGGTATGGGCCGTTGCTGTGTATCAGGCTGTCACGACCTGCGTGTTGATATGGACAACAAAATTGCTTACTTTAACAACAGAACAGTTAAAGAAGGCGACTTCATCTCCATCGACGGTTCAACAGGTAAAGTATACCTTGAAAAACTCCCAACAATCGAAGCAACACTTTCCGGTGACTTTGCAACATTTATGCAGTGGGCTGACGAAATCAGAACACTCAGCGTAAGAACAAACGCAGATAACCCTAAAGATGCCCGTCAGGCACGTCTCTTTGGTGCTGAAGGTATCGGTCTTTGCCGTACAGAACATATGTTCTTTGAAGCAAAACGTATCCTTGCTATGCGTCAGATGATTCTTGCAAAGAGCAAAACAGACAGAGTTATCGCTCTCAACAAACTGCTTCCAATGCAGCAGGAAGACTTTGAAGGCATCTTCCGCGAAATGGATGGTCTCCCTGTTACAATCCGTTTCCTTGACCCACCACTTCACGAATTCGTACCACACGGCGATGACGAAATTGCTGTAACAGCATACGAAATGGGTATGAGCTTTACAGAACTGAAAAATGCAGTTAAACACCTTGAAGAAGCAAACCCAATGCTTGGTCACCGTGGCTGCCGTCTTGCAATTTCTTACCCTGAAATTGCACAGATGCAGACAAAAGCTGTTATTCAGGCTGCTATCACAGTAAGACACGAAGGTAAAAACGTTGTGCCTGAAATTATGATTCCACTTGTTTGTGACTCTGCAGAACTTAAATTCGTTAAAAACATTGTAGACACAACAGCAAAACAGGTTATGGAACAGTATGGCGAAGAAATCGAATACAAAGTTGGTGCAATGGTAGAAATTCCACGTGCAGCTTTGATGATTGATGTAATCAGCAAATATGCAGACTTCTTCAGCTTTGGTACAAACGACCTTACACAGACTACATATGGTCTTTCCCGTGATGACGCAGGTCAGATTCTTGATGACTACTACAAAAACCGTATCTTTGAAAGCGACCCAACAGCTAAACTTGACCAGGCTGGCGTTGGCAAACTTATCAAAATGGCTTGCGGCTGGGCAAAAGATGCAAAACCACATGTAAAACTTGGCGTTTGCGGCGAACATGGCGGCGACCCTGCTTCCATCCAGTTCTTCCAGACAGCTGGTATGCAGTATGTATCCTGCTCACCATTCCGTGTGCCAATTGCACGTCTTGCAGCAGCACAGGCAAAAATCCGCACAGATGCAGCAGAAAAATAAAATCTAAGGGCTAAAGATAGTATACCCCTCTTATAAAAACAAAAGGCACTCTGTTCACACAGAGTGCCTTTTGCATATACTTGACTTTGGTATGAGATAATTTTACAATAGTAAAAAAGAATACGTTGCGTGTCATTGATGTATATAATGATGATACGGCAGGGAGGGTTATATGAAACTGCTTTGTAAAGAAAAGGACATCCGTACAATTCGTGATCAGTACACAATCCGTGATGAAATCTTGAAAGACCGTCTGGAAAATCTGATGCCAAAAATTCTCAAGGAGTGCGGCGTGGATATGTGGCTTGTGGCAAGCAGGGAGTATAACGAAGACCCTGTTTTCAAAACACTTGTACCAAGTCTTGTAAAATTTGCATCCCGCCTGAGCTGTCTTGTTTTCAGTATAGACAAAGACGGCAAATTTGAAGCTATCAATCTGGGCCGTCCTGACCCTCGTCTTTCTCCATATTATACACATATGTATACCACACAGGAAAATCAGTACGAAGTTATTGCAAGGGTTATAAAAGAAAAAAATCCGTCAAAAGTTGCGGTAAATGTCTCTCCTAACTGTGCACAGGCCGACGGTATGAGCAAATTTGTGTGGGATAAACTGTACGAACAGCTTGGCGATATGCTTGTGCCTGACGAAAATCTGGCAATACGCTGGCTTGAAACCCGCACTAAACGGGAGATGGAACTTTATCCGGAAATTTACCGTATTTCAATGGACATTCTGCGCGAAGCATATTCCCGCGATGTTATCACTCCGGGTGTAACTACTACAACCGATGTGGAATTTTACATTATGCAGCGTATGAACGACCTTGGTGTTCACGCATGGTTTGCACCGGATGTGGATGTACAGCGCAAAGGCTGTGAAGGCAAACGTATGAGCGGCGTGGTTATCGAAGAAGGCGACCTTATCCACACTGACTGGGGCATTGAATATATGGGGCTTCACACCGACAGTCAGCGTCTTGGATATATTCTTAAAGAAGGTGAAACTGAAATTCCTGCAGGTCTGCTTGAAGGCTTAAAAATCGGCAACCGTTTTCAGGATATTGTAAGAGAAAATTATGTTGAGGGCAAAACAGGCAACGAAATTTTCTTTGCTGCAATGGAACAGGCACAGGCTGAAGGTATCCGCCCAATGCTTTACACCCATCCTATAGGTTATTATGGCCATGGTGCAGGTCCGCTGATTGGTCTGTATGGTGCACAGGGCTTTGTAGCGGGAATTGGAGAGCGTAAGCTTTATGCTGACACCTGCTATGCACTGGAACTCAACATTCAGCACAGAGTGCCTGAATGGGACAATCAGGATGTTGCTTTCTATATTGAAGAAACCATCACATACACAGGCGGAAAAACATACTTCAACGATGATTACCGCAAAGTAATGATTAAAATATAAAACAAAGGGGACGGCAGTAATGCCGTCCCCTAATGACATCTTTTGTTGGTTTATAAAAGGCTGTCATTGATTTAATTATACTATTAAATCTACCAAAATCAATAATAAAAAAATGATGTATTATTAAAAAAAATAAAATAATATATCTTTTTTAATTGTATAAAATGAAAATAAGATAATAATTTGTCGAAAAAAGGACCTTGTGTTGTCACAAGGCCCTTTGATTTTTGTTATTCAGCTTTTACAACTGCAACGCCGTATGGCTCAAGGCTGATATTGCCGTCAACAGCTTTTTCTGTCAGAAGGTCTGTGCCTTTTGCAGCACAAACTTCAGC
>JAGBFE010000294.1 GCA_018109965.1 Oscillospiraceae bacterium
ATAGCATCGTGATATTTGGTAAGCTTCTGACTTGTGCCCCAGAAGCTGAATTCGTCCCACACAAAGAGAACAGGCTGGTTTACCATAAGTATCAGATACATAAACACACAGCCGATTACAAATATAATCACACCGGGTGTGAAAAAGTCTGCAATGTCTTTTTTGAGGTCAGCAGATTTTTTTGCCGCAAAAGCAAACAGCACTGCTGACAGGATGTACGAAAGCCATACTGCAGGGGACAGCAGATTTACCAGACTGAGCAGACTGACAAACGCTGTTACGGTGCACACCGAAACAAACGGTGTTACCGACGCATTGAGATTGCACAGCTTGTAAAGGCTGAAAGCCAGCAGCAGTATTGCAATTAAACTGAAAATACTGTCAGGAAACATAAACAATCACCTTTGTTGGTAAATAGTAGGCTGCAAACAGCAGCAGACAGGAAACAAGTGCAAATATATAGCTTGTGTAAATTGAGCTTGTTTCGCCCTTTGTTTCACAAGGCTGCACAGCCATATAGCCCTTTGCCCAGTAACCTATTGTTAAAAGTATGCCCATAAAGCCCGGGAAGAGATATCTCATCTGCAGGCCGATAACCTGTGGCAGGGTTACAGGTGTCCAGCTTAAGTACATACCCGTGAGCACCACGCCGTAGGTGAGCAGTGTTGTAATAAAGAACACACACACCTTTGCAAAGTCGCGTTTTTCAAAGCGGTGTGCATTTTTAAAGGTTGCCAGCAGCACCACCACAGGTGTAAGGAAGCTGACAAGCTTGATGTCCACATCAATCCAGCCAAACAGACCGCCGCTGGAAAGGAAGAACGAGTTGTTGCGCAGTGTGTCAAGGAACACCACAAAATAGCGCAGCGGATTGGAGAGAATAAATTTAAGCTGCTCGGCAGGGTTGGAATCACTCATTGTGCGGGGGATTTCGCCGTAGTTTGACAAAAGCGACACGCTGAGGGAAGTGCCGAAATACACAAGGCAGAACACACCCACAGCGATAACTGCATAGTGCCATTTTTTGAGTTTTAATTTCCAGTCATCACGGCTTACCACAAAAATCAGCGGTGCAAACACAATGTAGCTCATTTTGCTGGTGCACAGCACCGCAAAGCACACTGCCCACGCAATTGCTTTTTTGCGGTCAAAACTGTCGCTCAAAACTGTGCCGAACAGAAGGAACATAAGCCCGAACAGCATGCTGTCGTTGTTGCAGCTTGCCGCGATGAACAATGTCAGCGGCATTGCCATAAGGGTGAACATAATTATTTTAAAACGTTTTGCCCAGCTGAGTGCAAAATAGCAGCATACGCAGTAAAATGCAAGGTTTGCAATGCGTGCCAGCCAGTAGCACACCAGAGCATCGGCACCAAACAATCTGCCGATAAACACACCGAAAGCCTGTGGCAGATAAGGAATAATCTGAAAAATGATGATTCCGAGACCTGTGCCCTGTTCGCCGTTTTCAAGGTCTTCAAAATAGTTGCCGAACTGGGTGAGAATGGTGTTT
Source organism: Oscillospiraceae bacterium (assembly GCA_018109965.1). The sequence goes on from JAGBFE010000294.1 coordinate 1,514, forward strand.
CCCTTTTCGGCAGGGTAGCCGTTGCGGTATGCAACAGGGAAATTGTCAATAAACAGGTTAACATCGTTTGGCCATTCCTGCTCTTCGTCAAATGCAAAGTCGCCCATGCCCATTGCATAGCTGCGCAAAAAATGGCTTGGCTCATCCGGCACCTGGTTTGGCGGTGTCACCAGCGCAAAGCACACACCGCTGATAAAGATGAGCAAAGTCATAAACAGCGCGGTGTTGTCTTTGCTGATTTTTTTAGCGGCAACAGTAAGTACCGCAATAACAACAAAAATTGCACCAAGCACAACTGTGCCGTTTATCTGCCCCAGCCAGTCGGGTGAATAGACCACCCGGGTGAAATAAACGATAAAAAATGCAGTGCAGAATAAAAGC
>JAGBFE010000295.1 GCA_018109965.1 Oscillospiraceae bacterium
ACAATTAAAAAATTATAAAAAAGTTTTGCTGTGATTTTCACAACAAAGGAGAATATATATATGAAAAAACTGAAAATTGCATTTGCGGGTCTCGGCAGCCGCGGCAACGCATATGCCGAAGCCCTGAAACACTTTGAAGACAGAATTGAATTTACTGCTGCGGCAGATATCATCCCCGAAAAGCTGGCAATGTTCAGCGAAAAACACGGTATCGCACCCGAAATGCAGTTTGACAGTGCCGAAGAAATGCTGCAGGCTGACAGAGTGGCTGATATTATGATTATTGCCACAATGGACCGTCAGCACTACGGTCACGCAATGCCTGCTCTGGAAAAAGGCTATCATCTGCTGCTGGAAAAACCAATTTCACCCGAGCTTAACGAATGCATCGAAATTGCAGACCTTGCCAACAAAAAAGGGCTTAACGTTGTGGTGTGTCATGTTTTGAGATACACACCGTTCTACAGAAAAATGAAGGAAATCATCGACAGCGGTGCAATCGGTGAAGTAATGGCCATTGACGCTATCGAAAATGTGCTTTACTGGCACCAGGCACACAGTTTTGTTCGCGGCAACTGGCGCAATACCGCCGAAACCAGCCCTATGATACTGCAGAAAAGCTGTCACGATATGGATATTTATCTGTGGCTTGCAGGTCAGCACAGCAAGGCAGTAAGCAGCTTTGGCAGCCTTAAATACTACAAGCCCGAGCTTGCCCCAAAAGGTGCAACACAGCGCTGTGACGAAAACTGTCCGCACTTTAAAACCTGCCCGTACAATGTATACGATGCATATATTGCAAAAGCCGAAAACGGCAACTTCAACTGGCCTGTTGATGTAGTTGCACCTGATAAAACAATGGAAAGTCTTGTAAAAAACCTTAAAGAAGGTCCGTACGGCAGATGTGTTTATCACTGTGACAACGATGTGGTTGACCATCAGGTTGTAAATATCCTGCTGGAAAACGGCGGCACAATTGCCTTTACAATGTGCGCTTTTACAAGCCACGGCAGCCGCAGGGCACATATTATGGGCACAAAAGGCGATATGATATGCGATATGAGCAAAAAGGAAATTATACTTACCCGTTTTGGCAGCGAAACGGAAATTTTTGACACCAGCAAAAATGCAAGTGATGCTTTTGGTCACGGCGGCGGCGATTTTGGTATTGTAAAAGACCTTATAGATATTTTTGACCCCGATGTACCTGCCAGCCCGTCACTCACAAGCATTGATGTATCAATCGAAAGCCATATTGTAGCTCTTGCAGCAGAAAAAAGCCGTGTTAACGGCGGTATGCTTGTGGATATAAAAGAGTTTACCAATATTTAATCGCAGCGATAAATTATCAAACCAAGCACAACATTTGACAGTATAATTTACCCATAACAAAATACGCCCTGCAGAGCAATCTGCAGGGCTATTGTTTTTTATATTTCCAAACATATCACTGATTTTTCAAAATAAAATGTTTAATATCATATTTTGTGTGCATAATATCCGCAAAAGAGCCTTTTGGGCTTTAAAACTGAAAGGATATGACATATATGATGTATAAACTTTGCATTGCCCTGCTTATTGTTGGCGGGCTCAACTGGGGACTGATTGGTCTTTTGAACTTTGACCTTGTTGCCTTTATATTCGGCAGCGGCAGCCTGCTGTCCAGAATTGTATACGGCATTGTTGGTATTGCGGCAATATGCAGTATTCCTGCCCTGTTTTCTTCAACAGACAGCGACAACGGCACAATGTAATACAAAGGGACTTTTGTCCCATACATATAAACATACATCATATCACTCTACAATGTCATTAAAATAGAAATAAATATGTCATTCTGAATTCCTCCTGTGAAAGGAATGTCACGAAGTGACAAGGCGGTGCGCCGTATCCTACGAGGAATTTATGCCGAAGAATTTCTCGGTTTGATAAAACAAGGAGATTCTTCGCTGCGCTCAGAATGACATTTTACTTTATTTTATCATTCAAACAGCTGCTGTTCTTCCACCAGCTTCTGGCACTTTGCATTGATTTTTTTGTAGCCTCTGTACAAAAACCAGGCAAGGATAATATTTACAATACCAATCATATTAAAGCTTGTATCGGTAATCAGACTGATAAGAATGTTGCTGATGCCAATAACAAGGTTTGCAATTGCAAGGCCGCTGATAAGGCCTGTGACACGTTCCATATATTTGATTTTTGAAGCCCGGGAAGAGTGCAGTTCAAAATCACCTTTTGCAGTGTTCTGACGGAAATATACCCAGCGCATCCAGTGACCGACATATTCCGCACCTGTTTCTTCGATAAAGTTGATATACTTTACACTTTCGCTGTGGCCGATATTGTTTGCCAGATATTCCAGACGGAACTGATATTCACCTTTTTCACAAGGTTCAAAGGTGTATTTGCACCAACCTACTTCGCAAAGCACCCAGCCATCCCTTGCCATTTCGTTAAGCCACTGTTCCTCTTCCTCTGCCTGCCATGCCCAAAAAATTTTGCGTACAACTTTTTTCATAACTTATACCCCCAAAACATTTTTCCCGTTTGTCAAAAGTTCTTCCAGCCTTGCAAGTTCTGTTTTTAACGCTTCCAGACCTTCGGCTGTTATTATATATTCCTTTTTGCGGCTGTCCTTTATTTCAGGCAAAGCCTCTATCCAGCCTTTTTCCAGCAGTGTGTTGATTGCACCATACAATGTACCTGCCGCAAGATTGATTCTGCCGTTTGACAGCTGTGCAACATTTTGCATTATTACATAGCCGTGACGGCTTTGTGTGAGTGACAGCAGTATGTAAAAAACCGCTTCTGTCAATGCGCCCTGTGCAGTACCCATATTGCATCCCCTTTCGTAAGCCGATATATCGGCGCCCGATATATCCTTTTGGTTATATTATATCGGCAACCGATATAATTGTCAATATGATATTTGCATTTTTGCAAATATATTTATTATTTTGCTTTTATCTTTTAATCGCAGATGAACATCATCTGCAGATTTATTTTTGTAAAAACAAAAACGGCACAGTAAAACTGTACCGTTTCTGTTTTGGGTATAAGAGGAGATATTCCCCCAATAATTGTGAGGTAATTTACAAATACATCCCCTTTATTTTAACCTGTTATTTTGCAATTTTGTTTTTAATAAGTCCTGCGCGGTAAAGCGACGGCTCAATCATATAGTAAAGGATTACCGAAATAACCATTGCAAGCAAGGCATTTATCAGACTTGCTGTGCCTTTTGTGATAAGCACACCTGCAACTGTCTGCCATGGGTTGCCCATAATAAGATATTCCACAATAAAGGTTTTGC
>JAGBFE010000296.1 GCA_018109965.1 Oscillospiraceae bacterium
ACAGTGTATCTTTCAAAAAAATACACACTGTGGAAGGCTGATTACCGCTTGCTTTACGACAGAACAATCGGTTGTGATATGCATCAGTTTACAAGCGAAGGCAGTGTGGACGGCATAAACGGCAATGTGGATTTATCCCACAGTTACAAAAACTTTGAGCCGATTATCAAGGCCAACAATCTTAACGGCTTTGCAAAAACAGTGCCGCTCAAAACCTTTGCAGTGAAAGCATCGAACGGGGACATCAAAAAATTTGTTGCAATGGCACAGCAGCTGGAAATCAAAAACTACACAGTGGCATAACAAAAGGGAGGCGGAGGGCAAACTCCGTCTCCCTGTTTTTAAAGGAGGAACAAAATGAAAAATATAGACAAAATCAAATATACATTTATAACAGTGTTTACCGCAATCAACAGCTTTCTTGGCAGCCTGGCAATGCCGTTTTATCTGCTGGTGCTCACCAATATACTGGATTATCTGACAGGCATATGGGCGGCGGTGTACCGCGGCGAAAGGGTAAGCAGTGATGTGGGTTTCCGCGGAATAGCAAAAAAGGTGTGTATGTGGCTGCTTGTGCTGGTGGGATACATTGTGGACTACATCATCATATCAATGGGGCATACGATGCACATAGAGTTCAGCTTCAGCTGTCTTGTTGCAGCAGCGGTGGTGTTCTGGCTTCTGGCCAACGAGCTTATCAGCATACTTGAAAATATTGCCGATATCGGTGTGCCAATGCCTGCATTTCTGCTCAAAACAGTGGAACTTGTAAAGGAAAAGGCGGAGTATACAGCAGATGCTGACAAGAGGGTGAAATAATGGCAATAAAACCAATGCCTGTTCCATCGGCAGATCCGTATTATAACTACAATACGACTAAAAAGAAAAAGCAGACAAACAGCGGATATAGAGCAAACACAGTCACACCACCGCCAAAGCCTGCACAGGAAACCAGCCGCACAGCAAACAGCACTGTGTCTGCGCCACAGCCGTCACAGATTTACGAACAGCCGCAGCCGAAGGAATACAACGCATCAAAACAGAGCAGCAGTTATCTTGAAAATGTCAGCAGCTACAATCCTCTCACTCTGAATCAGAATAAATCAGAAGATACATATGGCAGTATCAGACAGAGAACGGTGACATATGATGCAGTGCCAACACCGCAAAAGCAGCACGGCAGTGTAAAGCCGCAGCAGCCAAAAGGTTACAGCTATACCGAAACAAAGCCGAGAACAAATCAGTATGTAAACAATGCGGTGAATACATATACAGCGCCAAAACAGCAGATGCATACACCGCCAAAAACATATACATATACTCCGCCAAAACCGCATCCATCTGCACAGCCAAAACCATATCCCCTTGACCCGCCTAAAACAAATATTGGTGAATACAAAACATTTGGCGGATATAAAAATGCCAACCCGTATGTTTCAAAAGACAGGGTGGATGACCCGTGGATTGAATCCAAGGCAGGAATAACAAAACCAGACTGGAACAAGCTGTTGAAAATCAACGAAAATACAGACCATTGGGGATATCCAAAAACAATAAAAGACGGCGCAGAACCAAAATTCATCCCTGCAAGAACACCTGAGGTTAATTATGGAATTAACCGTGAAATGGTGCAATCTGTTGCATTAAAACCTGACCCTGTAAAAGAATTGTATACGGAATATCTGAAAAGAATAACTGAAAACAACAAAGGTGTTAACAGGGAGATTGCACAGACAAATTTTCTTGACCACAGAGACCAAAACCCAGTGGAAAAATTTATTGAGAGAAACACGTTTGATGCTGTGCAGGAAATACAGTTTGTTACCAAAGATAATGTGTATGAACAAACGCCTGAAAAAATAAAAACCGAGTTGAGCAACACAGGGACAGTTGTAAACAGCGAGATATCAAAACTTAAACGACAAAAAGAAGATTTGTTGTTCGAGGTACAGTATGGTCGCAGAAACAGCGATGACCCGGAAC
>JAGBFE010000034.1 GCA_018109965.1 Oscillospiraceae bacterium
CACAATGCTGAACTCGGTTTCTGCCATGCCAGGTTCAATATTTGTCACACGGATTCTTGTGTCCATTGTGTCAATTCGCAAACCGTCTGCGATATATCGCACTGCGGCTTTGGAGGCACAGTATACTGCACCGCCCGCATAAGCTGCATTGCCTGCCACCGAGCCTGTGGTGATTACAATACCAGGCAGATTTTTTTGTACCATCTGGGGCACAACCGCCTTGATTGTGTAGATAAGTCCTTTTACGTTGGTGTCGATAACCTCGTCGATTTCCTCAATGCGGCCTTCATAAATTTTGTCTGTGCCGCGGGACAAACCTGCATTTGCAACAAGAATTTCGATATCTGACCATTCAGTTGGCAGAGAATTGATTTTGTTCATCACCTGGCGGGAATCTCTCACATCCATAACAAGAGGATAGGCTTTTGCACCAAGTGCCTCAACCTCCATTTTTGCAGCTTCAAGCATACCTGCGCGGCGCCCTGCAACAATCACGTTGCACCCGAGTTTTGCAAGTTCTCTGGCGCAGCTGCGTCCAATGCCGCTGGTTGCACCTGTAACCAGTGCAATTTTGCCTTTGATACGACTTTCCATATATAAATCTCCTTTGCAGAGTAATATTTGTTATTAAATACTATGCCTTGTAAAGCATATCGCTGCTGATATCAGCAATGGATTTTGCACCGCACATTGCCATAACATCGCAAAGCTCGGTTCTGAGCTTGTCAACGTATGCGGCAATGCCTTCGGTGCCGCCGCCGTAAACAGCTGTCACAAACGGTCTTGCAATCAAAACACCGTCAGCGCCCATGGCAAGTGCTTTGAATACATCAAGGCCTGAACGGATGCCGCCGTCGACCAGAATTGTCATTTCGCCCTTTACAGCTTTTACAATTTCGGGCAGAACTTCGGCGGTGCCTGGTGTGCCGTCCAGCACACGTCCGCCGTGGTTTGAAACCACAATGGCTGATGCGCCCGCTTCTTTGGCTTTGAGTGCGCCTTTTACTGTCATAACGCCTTTGACAATAAACGGAGCAGGGGAAAGGGAAACAATTTCTTTCAGCTGCTGTGTTGTTTTACTGCCTGCAGGTGGTGTCATATTCTTCAAAAACGGCAGACCTGCGGCATCAACATCCATTGCAACGGCAAAGCAGCCGCTGTCTTTGATAAGGTCAAATTTTTCTTTTATTGTGTCGATATTCCACGGCTTTATGGTAGGTACACCGCAGCCATCGTATTTTTTTATCATCTGTGCGGCACTTTCCATCACAAGCGGATTGGTCCCGTCCCCTGTGAAAGCAGCGATGCCGCAGTTTTTTGTGCCTTGAAGCAGAATGTCGTTGAACTCAAGGTCGGTGTGCTTTTCGCCGTAATGCAGTTTTACCGCACCAACAGGACCTGCAAATACAGGCAGACTGAATGTTTTGCCAAACAGTGTTGCTGTGGTGTCGATTTCTGCGTTTTCGCACAGAGTGTCCATATTTACACGCACTTCCTGCCATTTCTGCCAGTTGCGCATTGCCACGTCGCCAATGCCTTTTGCACCCGGGCCCGGGATTGTGTTTTTGCACGCTGTGCCGTTGCACACATAGCAAGCCTTGCAGAAAGGCCCAATCTGGCTGCGGGCTGCGTCACAAACCTGTTTAAAATCCATATATAGTTACCTCCGTAAAGAGAAGAATGTCTGTTGCTTCTACTATATATAATACCATACAGTGTATGTATATTTCAAATATAAAGGGTGTAATAACAGTGAAAATATATACATCTGGATTTTATCTGAAAAAGGACCAATTTGATGCAAAACAGCACAAAAAATGCTGAAAAATGGACAATTTGAACAAAAAATTCAAATTTAAACCAACTATTGACATTGGTTTTGCACAGTGATATAATACAACCAATTAGTATAAATACTGAGGAAAGGAGAACAGCATATGAAAAAACTGTATTTCGCAATGGATATGATGATGCAGATGTACATGTGCCGCCGTTACATGTGCATGTTCCGTGATGCGTTCAAATCCAAAATGTTCTCCAATCCAATTGCTTGTGCCGCTTGATTTAAGGCGCATTAAAGATTAAGATTTTTCAATCGGGAGACTTTTTGGAGTTTCCCGATTTTTAATTTTAAAGGCAGGTATTTTTATGAACCGATGTTTTGAAAAACTGGTGCGGCAGAATTTCCGTTTTGAGCGAATGTGACCCTTGACACACACAAATATACCGCAAACCACTGATTCTGAATTAAAATAATTTATATAAATTTTAAGGAGCTTATTATGAAAAAATTACTCTCTTGTTTACTCGTTGCTATCCTCACACTTGCTTGTCTCACAGGCTGCGGCGCAAAATCTGACGCTATCACAATTGCAGTTCCAAACGACACAACAAACGAAGCACGTGCACTGCTCTTGCTTGAAGAACTTGGCTACATCACACTCAAAGAAGATGCAGGCATCACAGCAACAATCCTTGACATTGCAGAAAACCCATACGGTATTGAATTTAAAGAAGTTGAAGCAGCACAGCTTCCAAACGTTCTCAGGGACGTTGACTATGCAGTTATCAACTGCAACTACGCAATCGATGCAGGTCTCAACCCAACAAAAGATGCTCTTGGCATCGAAGGCGCTTCCTCTGCTTACGTTAACATCCTTTGTGTAAAAGAAGGCAATGAAAACGAACCTGTTGTTAAAGCTCTTGCAGCAGCACTCAGCAGCAAACAGGTTGCAGACTTTATTACAAGCGAATATGACGGCGCTGTTGTTGCAGTAGCAGAAAACCTTACAGACGGCTTTGACGCTTCCCTTGACTATGCTGCACTTGCAGGCTCCAAAATTTCTGTAGCAGCATCACCAACACCACACGCAGAAGTTCTCAGCGTTGCAAAAGATATCCTCGCAACAAAAGATATCACTCTTGAAATCGTTGAATTTACAGACTATGTTCAGCCTAACAACGTTGTTGAAAGCGGCGATATCGACGCAAACTACTTCCAGCACGTTCCATACCTTGATGACTTCAATGCAGAAAACGGCACACACATTGTTTCTGTAGCAGGTATCCACGTTGAACCAATCGGCATCTACGGCGGCAAACAGACAAGCCTTGATGCTATCAAACAGTAAAATCTAAAATAATTTATCCGTCGGGGCTCATGCATCGGCGGATAAAAACATATATCGGAGCTTATAATGATAAAAATTAAAAATGTATCACGAACCTTCCATATGGCAGACAACGATGTGGAAGCGTTGAAAAATGTTACAATAAATATCGGAAAAGGCGACATTTTTGGCATTATCGGTACATCCGGTGCAGGCAAAAGTACCCTTGTGCGCTGTATCAATATGCTGGAAAGACCTGACGAAGGTGCAGTTGAAATTGAAGGCGTTGACATTGTCAAACTCAGTCCTGCAAAACTCAGGGAGGTGCGCCGCAGCATTGCAATGATTTTTCAGGGCTTCAACCTGCTTATGCAGCGCAACTGCCTTAAAAATGTATGTTTCCCAATGGAACTTGCAGGCGTAAAAAAGGCCGAAGCGGAAGCAAAAGCACTTGAATTACTGGATATTGTTGGCATTAAAGACAAGGCAAGTGCCTATCCGTGCGAGCTTTCGGGCGGTCAGCAGCAGCGTGTTGCAATTGCGCGTGCACTTGCAACAAACCCAAAAATTCTCCTTTGTGACGAGGCAACAAGTGCACTGGACCCTAACACCACAAACTCCATACTTGAGCTTATCCGAGACATCAACAAAAAGCTTGGTATCACAGTGGTAATCATTACACATCAGATGAGCGTTGTGGAAAGCATATGCAAACACGTGGCAATTCTTGACCACGGTGTTATTGCTGAACAGGGCGAAGTGACAGAGGTGTTCACAAGTCCAAAATCTGCAGCAGCACGCAGCCTTGTGTTCCCGGAAGGCGACCCGGGCTCACTTATTGCAGCGGGCGAATGTGACCGCTTTATCCGTGTTGTTTTCAACGGTGCACACACAACAGGCAAACCTGTTATTGCAGGTATGGCACTTAACAAAGGCATTGAAGCAAACATTTCCTACGCTTCAACAAAAAGCATTGACGGCAAGGTTTACGGCTCAATGCTGCTTGGTATCGACGGCGATGACAGCACAGTTGCAACCGCCATTGAATACCTTACACAGAATGAAGATATTATGGCAGAGGAGGTAATGGTAAATGTTGGATAAACTTTTTGCACCTGAAGTTATTTCCGAAACATTGGAAATTATCGCAACACAGTTTCCGCTGGCTATATGGGAAACAGTTTATGTAACAGTGCTTTCAACTTTTCTTGCAGTTGTGCTTGGCCTGCCTCTTGGCGTTTTGCTGGTAGCAGGAGAAAAGGACGGCGTTCTGCCGTTGCCAACCTGGCTTATGCAGATACTCAATCTGGTTATCAATCTTTTGCGCTCCATTCCGTTCCTTATCCTTATGATTCTTGTAATTCCGCTTACAAGATTTATTGTGGGAACATCGGTTGGTACAGTGGCTTCAATTGTTCCGCTGGTAATAGCAGCATTCCCGTTTATTGCACGTCTGGTAGAAACCAGTATGCGAGAAGTTAACCCAAATATAATCGAAATGGCACAAAGCCTTGGTGCTTCCCCTATGCAGATTATCATTAAGGTTATGATTCCGGAAAGTGTTCCGTCATTGCTTTCCAACCTTACAACAGCAATAACAACAATTCTGGGATATTCCGCAATGAGCGGTATCATCGGTGGCGGCGGTCTTGGCAAAATTGCCATCAACTACGGCTATTACCGTTACAAATATCTCATTATGATTGTGGCGGTTGTCCTGCTTATCCTTCTGGTGCAGATTTTCCAGAGCATTGGCACACGCCTTGCAGTAAAAACAGACAAACGTCTCAAACGCAAAGCAAACTAAAAATATTTTTACATAACAAAAGCAAATCTCTGTCGGCGCTGTTAACTGACAGAGATTTTTGTTTTGAATAATTTAAATGAAGTATATTTCAGACATTGACAAAACAAATATTACAAATAATGTCAAAAATATTGATTTTAGCATATTATTGTGCTATATTAAAAATGTTCAAAAGTTAATAAACTTTACAGGTGTCCCGACAGATGTTGGGGTGAAAAGGGAATCAAGTGCAAATCCTGAACGTACTCGCCGCTGTAATAACGGAGTGTTGTCCTGTGTGCTGTATGCACGTCACTGGGGTTATCCCGGGAAGATAAGGACAGTGTGATGATGTTTAAGTCAGAAGACCTGCCTATAAAGCGTATGTAAAACCACGAGTAATTGGTTAGTACATAATCCCTTAAAACGCACAGTGCGCAGGTGTATCTTTAAGGCCTATATGTTTCAGATTAACCTCTTACCGAAAGGTAGGAGGTTTTGTTTTTGCACAAATCAGCAGTACAAAACGGCAAAAACAGCTTTACCGTGAACTTTTGGATAGTATGTAAAAACGAAAGGAAACAAAAAATGAAAAACAAAAAAGGTCTTATCGGTATTATTGCAGCTGTTGCGGTTGTTGTGGTTATGGTGGTTGCTTACACAATGTTTGCACCAAAAGCAACACAGGGGAGCAAAAACATCACAATTGAAGTTATCAATTCCCAGCAGGTCAGCACAATGTACGAGGTTTCAACCGATGCCGAATATCTTGCCGAAGCATTTGCAGATGCAGAGGGACTGGAAGTAGTAACTGAAGACGGCGAATACGGCGTGGTTATCCTTGCTGTCAACGGCGAAGAAACTGTGTGGGAAGTTAATCAGGCTTACTGGTCAATTATGGTTAACGGCGAATATGGTATGTACGGTGCCAGCGAACAGCCTGTTGCCGACGGCGATGCCTATCAGCTTGTATACACAAAAGGATAATATAATTTGAAAGACAACAAAAAACTTACCACCCGTGACATTGCATTCATCGGTATGGCAATTGCCGTTATCGAGGTTTGCAAGGTTGCCCTTCAGGGCATTCCAAATGTGGAAACCACAACCTTCTGGATAATGATGTTCACCATCATTCTCGGGCGCAAAATGCTGTTTGTTATTCCTGCATTTATCGCAATTGAAGGCTGCATCTACGGTTTTGGCATTTGGTGGGTGATGTACCTTTACGCTTGGCCTCTGCTGGCGGGCATAGCGTGGATAATCCGCAAAACCGACTCGGTGCTTACCTACAGCATTGTATCAGGGCTGTTTGGCCTTTGTTTTGGTGCGCTCTGCTCCATACCGTACTTTTTCATCGGCGGGTTTGCAATGATGTTCAACTGGTGGATTGCGGGCATTCCTTTTGACCTTATGCACGGTGCAGGCAACTTTGTAATTATGCTTTTGCTTTACAAGCCTGTGCGCAAGGTTATGCTGTCGGTTGACAAAATAAACAAAAACTGAATTTCAGTCTGCGTAAATCGTTTTCTGTCATTGTTTTTTCTACCTTTATATTTTTTGAAAAGAATACGTAGACTTAAAGGAGAGGTTCACAGAGCCTCTCCTTTGTTTATGCAGACAGTTTGACTGAAACCGTTTTTTGATATAAACTGTAAACATAACAGTCTGATATACAGGAGGAGACAAAATGGATTTTTTAAAGCTCATTGAACAGCGTTATTCGGTACGCAGCTATTCTGACAGACCTGTCGAACAGGAAAAACTGGACAAAATTCTCGAGGCGGGCAGGCTTGTACCCACAGCAGTAAATGAACAGCCGCAAAGAATTTTTGTGCTCCGAAGCCCGGGTGCACTGTCAAAGGTGCGTGAAATATGCAGATATGCCTTCAATGCACCTGTGGTACTGCTTGTGTGCTATGATAAAAATATAAGCTGGAAAGCGGACAAATACGGCGATGATTTTGATGCAGGACAGATGAATGCAACCATTGTGACAACAGCAATGATGATGCAGGCAGCCCAGCTTGGCATAGGCTCGCTGTGGGTGAGAGGATATCACACACAGGATGTTATTGATGCATTCGGTCTTCCGGACAATATTGTTCCTGTATGTATGCTCGATTTGGGTTATCCCGCAGAGGACAGCAAGCCGTCGGCAAAGCATTTTTCACGCCTGCCGCTGACCGATACAGTCAAAGAACTTTAAACAGATTTGAAAATATTGCGCTTATATCAAGAGAGACGATTGTCTCTCTTTTGTTTATATTTACAGTATTTTGTGCGATATTTTGTTGATATGCACAAAAAGTAATGATGATAAAAAATGATAATTTATAGCTGCGCATATTGACCTTTTTATATAAAAGTATTATTATTCAATTGTATAAAGCAAAATTTTGCCATTGCTTTGAACTGTACAAAGCAACGGCTTTTTATATAGCAAAAAATATTATTCACAGGGGGACATATGGAAAAGAACAGGATTCTGGAAGGCAATCTGTACAAAAGCATTATGGCGTTTTTTCTGCCTATCTGGTTCGGTACATTTTTTCAGCAGCTTTACAACACAGTTGACGCAGTTATTGTAGG
>JAGBFE010000297.1 GCA_018109965.1 Oscillospiraceae bacterium
AATATCGAAGATATTATAAAAAATATTAAAACTTTGTAATCTTGTAACTTTGATACTTCGGGGTTGTTCAGGGGCAGCGCCCCTTGTAACAATATGCGGCTGGCGTCAAAGGTCGGCTGCCGCAAGGCAGACGGTCGTGTTCGCCACGGTGCAGGCCTTGGCCGCACGTTGTGGCGGATAGCGTGCCGTGTACATCAGTGCGTGGGTCCGCTGCGTCGCAATCAGCGGGACTTTTGGTTACTTTTGGTCACAAAAGTAACGTACAAAGGTCAAAAATAATTTTTAAGGAATTTTCCTTAAAACCAGCAAAAGTTATCCACAAAGTTTTTAAAAGTTAACAACAACTTTTCAACATTATCAACACCGCAAAAAGTTGTTATGTTGATTCAACAGATTGTCCACAAAGTTTTCAAGGTAAAAAATTTGTGATTTATCCGCGCAGTCAGCAGAAATTTTAAAGTTTTCAACAAATTCACAGCCTCTACTACTACTACTAAAATTTAGTTAGTGAGTTTTGAATTTTTCCCTGACAAAAGTGAAAAAATAAATTTTTTACCATCAGATTTCTGTTGAAAACACAGACAGTGGTAAATAAGGGTATTTATAAATCAATTATTAAAGGCGATTGCTTAATCGCTGTGCATATATAATATGCAGAATAAGGAATATTTTTAATATTCAATCAGATCAATCAATAATAAAAAATCAATATACATCCTTAAAACAAGAAAGGAAATAAAAGATGAAGATTATCTGCGACAAAAACACTCTGAGTGATGCAATCCAGACAGTTTCCCGTGCAGTTGCCGTAAAAAGCAATCTTGCATCTATTGAAGGTATTCTGTTTGTGGCCGAAAACGGCACACTGACACTGACAGGCTACGATTTTGAAATGGGCATCAAAACCACATTTGAATGTGATGTGGAAATGGAAGGCGATGTTGTGCTTAACGCAAACCTCCTTGGCAACATTGTGCGCAAATCTGCAAGTGACGAAATTGCAATTGAATGCGACGACAAAATGAACTGCAAAATCAAATGCGGCATTGCTGAATACAACATCAAGGGTATCGACAGCACCGACTATCCTGATTTTCCTTCACCATCCAGCGACAACAGCATTAAAATTGACAACAGCCTGTTCTGCGAAATGGTTGACTATGTTATCTATGCTGTAAGCCAGGACGAAAAACGCCCTGCACATACAGGTGTGCTGGTTAAACTTGAAAACAGAAAACTCACAATGGTTGCACTTGACGGTTACCGCCTTGCAGTGTGCGAAAGAGAAGTTGACTTTGAAGGCAGCTTCAGCATGATTGTGCCTGCAAAAGCAATGAACGAAGTGAGAAAAATTGTGGGCGATACCGATGGCAAGCTGACAATTTTTGCAAACAGAAGATACATCATCTTCAATGCAAAGGAATTTATTGTTCTGTCCCGTCTGCTTGAAGGTGAATTTCTTGACTACAACAAGGCTATACCTAAAAACTTTTCCATCAAAGCAACACTCAACACAAGAGAATTTATCAATGTTATTGACCGCGTAAGCCTTATCATTACCGAAAGACTTAAAAACCCTGTAAAGCTGACAGTTGACGAGGGCGCAATCAGCGTTAAATGTACAACTGAAGTTGGTGCGGTTTATGACGAAGTTGCTGCAGATGTTGACGGCGGTCCGCTGGAAATAGGCTTTAACAACAAATATCTCCTTGATGCACTGAAAGCATCAAAGCAGGATGAGCTTGTGTTCCAGTTTACAGGCAGCCTTTCACCTTGTGTTATCAGACCAAAGGCAAACGATGATTTCACATATCTTGTATTACCTGTGAGGTTCAAAAATGACTAATATAGAAGTAAAACCGCCTTTTATAAAGCTTGACCAGTTTTTGAAATTTGCAAATGTGATTTACTCTGGCGGCGAAGCAAAGACAGTTATTCAGGACGGGCTTGTTTCCGTTAACGGCGAAATCTGCACAATGCGCGGCAAAAAACTGTATGACGGCTATGTTGTAAGCTTTGAAGGCGAAGATTTTAAGGTTTGTATAAGTGAATAACTGCAGTATAAAAACACTTAAGCTGGAAAATTACCGAAATATAAAAGACTCAGAGCTTGAGTTTGTAAACGGTATAAATGTTATAACAGGGGAAAACGGTCAGGGTAAAACCAACCTGATTGAAGCTTTGTGGCTGCTGACAGGAGGCAAAAGCTTTCGCGGCAGTAAGGACAAGGACCTGATAAACAAGGACCTGGAAAACGAAAACCGTTTTGCAAGGATAGTTTCGGTTTTGGAAAATGACGGTTATGAAGAAAAGATTGAGCTGCTCATTGCCGACACCGACACAAAAAAAGGCCGTTTTGCAAAGCACAATGACGGACAGCTGAAAAGGGCTGTGAGCATTGTTGGCAGATTTTACTGTGTGGTGTTCTGCCCGCAGCACCTGTCACTTGTGAGCGGCAGTCCTTCTTTGAGACGCAAATTTGTGGATGGGGCACTTTGTCAGCTGTATCCGAACTACATCAAGGTTTTCAAAACCTTTGAAAAATACCTTGAGCAGAAAAACAGTCTTTTGAAAAATCAGAACAGATATTATTTTGAGGAGTTCAGCGAAACGCTGGATATCTACAACCGCCATCTTGCGGCACTGGGATACGAAATATATCTGAAACGCAAAGAGTATATTGACCTTATGAGCTGCAAGGCGAAGGAATATTACTCAAAAATTTCCAGCGGCAGGGAAAGTATAGATTTTAAATATATTTCCTTTGGTGAAAATCCCGATGATTTTTACAATCTGCTTGTGGAAAGCATTGAAAGGGATAAAAGAGCAGGATTTTCTACCTGCGGTGTACAGAGGGAAGATATTGAGATAACAATAAACGGCGAAAATGCAAAGGATTTTGCAAGCCAGGGCCAGCAGCGCAGCATTGTGCTGAGCATGAAGCTTGCCGAAAGCGACATACTGAAAGAAATATGCGAGATTGACCCTGTGATTTTGCTGGATGATGTGCTGAGCGAGCTTGATTTTAAGCGTCAGGAATATCTGCTGGACAACATCGAGGGCAAGCAGGTGTTTATATCCTCCTGCGATGAAAACCGCATCAACCTTGCAAAAAGCCGCAAGTATTTTGTAAAAGAAGGTGTGATTGAATGTATGTAGACATCGGCACCGACTTTCTGGTTAAAAGCAGTGATATAATCGGTATTTTTGACCTGGACAACACCACAACCACAACAGGCTATACCAACAATTTTTTAAATGAAAAGCAAAAGCAGGGCAAGGTGGTTTATCTTGTAAAAGACCTGCCAAAAAGCTTTGTGCTGACACAGGACGGCACTGTGTATGTTGTGGAACTTGCAAGTCAGATTATAAGAAAAAGACTTGAATAAATATTATGTCATTCTGAGGGAGTGAAACGACCGAAGAATCTCCCGGTTTGATGAGTAT
>JAGBFE010000298.1 GCA_018109965.1 Oscillospiraceae bacterium
AGGGTGGGCTATGACCACAGTGCAACCCTCAGCTACATTGATGAGCTTATGGAAGACGAAGGCAACAAAGGCATTTTGCTGGATGTTGACTCGGGCGGCGGCACCGTGTATGAAAGTGACGAGATGTACCTTAAACTGATGGAATACAAGGAAACCACAGA
Source organism: Oscillospiraceae bacterium (assembly GCA_018109965.1). Next base: position 162 of record JAGBFE010000298.1, read on the forward strand.
CAGACCGATACACGCTTATTTCAACGGCACTGCCTGCAGCGGTGCGTACTACATCTCCTGTGCTGCTGATTACATCAGCCAGAACCGCAACGGCTGGACAGGCAGCATTGGCGTTATCATCTCCACAGTGAACTACAAGGAGCTTTATGACAAGCTGGGTATTGAAGAAATACTGATTACCAGCGGTGACAACAAGGGTATGGGCTCTGCAGGCAGCAAAATGACCGATGAGCACATTGCAATCTATCAGTCCCTTGTTGACGAAAGCTATGCGCAGTTTGTTGATATCGTTGCCCAAAGCCGCGGCTTTGACATTGAAACAGCAAAACAGATTGCCGACGGCAGAATTTATTCCGCCCAGCAGGCACTGGCAATCAGCCTTATTGACAAGGTTGAAAGCTATGAGGATGCCTGTGCATATATGGAAGAGGTGTGCGGTGCAGGCGGATATTACAGACAGCTTTACACTCCTACCCCTTGGGAAGAAATGTTTGCCGACATCAGCACCCTTGTACCAAAAAGCGATATGGAAGCTGCGGTTTCCCTTGCCGAAAACAAACTGCACGGTGTACCGCTGTATATGTATATTCAATAATTCAGAAAGCGGGGTTAACAAATCCCGCTTTGATTTTAAAAGGAAATATTATGGAACTTAAAGTAAAACGTTTTGATGCTCTGACCACCACTGAGCTTTACAAAATTCTTGCCGTGCGCAGTGCGGTTTTTGTGGTGGAACAGAACTGCGCCTATCAGGACCCTGACGGTCTTGACAGCATAAGCCATCACCTCTGGTTTGAAGAAAACGGCGAAATCAAAGCCTATCTGCGCATTTTTGCCCAGGATGATGAATGGGCAAAAATAGGCAGGGTTATCACCACCGACCGCGGCAAAGGCCTTGGCAGCAAAATTCTTAAAGCTGGGGTAACCGCCTGCAGGGAAATTCTGGGCAAAGACAAAATTTTTATCGAGGCACAGTGCTACGCCACAGGCTTTTATGCCAAGGAAGGCTTTGTATGTGTCGGGGATGAATTTATGGAAGACGGCATCCCGCATATTAAGATGGTGAGAGAGTAAAACAGATTTATATCACACTTTGATACTTCAGGGTGGTGGAACGGAGGGGCAGTGCCCCTCCTTATATAAAATATGTATTTGCCGCGAAAACCCTGTCGGTTAAGCGAGCGTAGCCGCCGGATTGGCGGCAGGGCGATACGAAACCAGGGCGGCAGTATGGTACATATTCCGCGTTTAGGGGTGTGGGGGAATCGCAACCCCCACGTTCTTTGGTCCTTTCTTTAAAGAAAGGACGAAGGAGAGTGTTTATGAACAACATAAATAATCTGCGTCATATCTTTCATTGTGACTGCAACAGTTTTTTTGCATCGGTTTCGCTTTTG
>JAGBFE010000299.1 GCA_018109965.1 Oscillospiraceae bacterium
ACAATCAGCATACCGCCCAGCGGCATAAGCCAGATGAGAAAGCTGTTTTGCAGACGTATGTGTGTAACATAGTCGATGGCGTGGTGGAAAGCTGCCCCCACAACACCGCAGACACTGCCCAGCACAATGGAGATGAGTATCCATTTGAGCCCGAATCTTATATTGTTGTTAAGTTCTTTTATTACTGTTTTTCCTGTGTTCATAGTTCACCGTGATATTTTGCTTTGAATTTGGAGTTGTATTGGTGTATTGCTTGCGGACAGCCTGCTGTGTATGTCAGCCGCATTTCTGTCCAATTATATTTTAATACAAATAATGTGTCAATGCAACATAAAATGCATCCCTTTTTACTTTTGAACTGATGGATTCAAACTCTGTCGATTTTGCCAAGCATTGATACGAACAGGAATATATGATAAAATAAGTTAAATAATAAATACGAATTTAATGGAGTGAAAAATGAAAAAATCAAAAGAATATAAAATTAGTTCTACGCTTTTCTATGTAGCGGCGGTATTGTTCTATTTAGCAGCAATTATAAATATTTTTGGTGGAAACAATACTTCTATAGGTGTTGTATGGTTATGCCTTGGTTCCACATTTCTTTGTTTTGGGTCAGTGTTTTTGAATAAATCTAAAGAGGATAATGATAGCAAGAATAAGCAGGAGAAATAAATTTCACCTTGCGAAGCAGTTGTTGTCTGTGATGTACCTCCCTCCGTCATTTCGACGAAGGGAGGTTATCTATTGTATAAATCAGTCCAAAAGGTAAAAGGGAGCAAAATGCCTGTTTTGTCTTTTGTTTTCAAAACCATATGAGATGTTCAGGCAAAAACAGCCCCGCAGAATCTGCGGGGCTGATGTTGTTTTTTATTTTATTTTGTAGGGTCTTTGCCCATTACAAATTTGCGGACATCGTCGTTGACCATTTTTACATTTGTTTCGTCAAGGTAAATCATATGGCCTGATTCGTAGCCTTTGAAGAACACACGGTCTTTCGGGAAGCCTGCGTGGTTCATTGTGTACCAGAGGATACCTGTTTCGGTGCATAGGTCGTACCAGCCGTTCATAAAGAACACGCGCATACCCTGTGCGCGGCGCATTGCATCGCTCACGCATTCAGCTGTGTTGCGGTCTTTGACATCGTTGTTCCATTTTGCCCACAGACGTGCAGATGACAGGAAGTTGCGGTCCCATTTGATGTTGAGTTTAGGACAGATAACACCAAGGAGAACTGACTGGAAGAACGGGTCGTATTTGCCTTCGGCAGGGTCATCACCAAGACCACGCTGTCTTTCGGCAAGGCCGTTGTAAAGCGGACGGGTAAGACGGCCGTCAAGACGGGAAACGGACAGGCCTTTGTCCTTTGCAACTTCACTGCGGAAGATAACATCTTCCACAACCAGATTGCGTTCTTCGATATACTGGCGGGAAACACCTGTGTAGTGCATCAGTTTTTTGATAACTTCTTCTCTTTCTTCGCCCACAACGCCTTCGCCCTTGAACAGCGCTACCAGATAGTCGGTTGCTGCCCAGTGGCTTGCTTCGTAAACAAATTCTTCAAGGGACTGGTCTGTCGGGTGGTTGTGATACCAGTGCACAGCCGCAAGGGTCGGGAAGCTTGTAACAGCGGCATAAACAGGCGGATGGTCAAAGAAATGTTTGCCCATTGTAACGGTGTTGCCAATCATAATAAGGCCGTCAAATGCCATACTGAAACTGCGGTCGGTGCCGCCTGCAAGTGTGCCCATACCTGCAATTGTTGCAGCACGGGTACAACCATAGCTTTCGCCCATAAGATATTTCGGGCTTTCCCAGCGGTTGTAGCGGTCAAGCCATTTCTGAATCATTGTGAGGAAACTTTCGGCGTCAGGTTCGATACCCCAGAATTTGTCCGCCTTTGTTTCGTCAAGCAATCGGCCAAAACCTGTGCCAACAGGGTCGCACACCACAAGGTCAGCCACGTCCAGCAGGCAGTATTCGTTGTCCTGGCTTTCGTATGGAGGCAGAGGAGTGGATGGGTCATCAGGGTTTGTGCTGTATTTGAGACGTGTAGGGCCAACATAGCCAACGTGCACCATCATTGAAGATGTGCCCGGGCCGCCGTTGAAGCAGAAGATAACAGGGCGGTCCTTTGGGTTTTCCACATCACTGCGGAAATAGGAGTATGTAAACATTGAAGCAATAGCTTTGCCGTCATCATCATAAAAAACTGTGTCCTCGGCAACGGTGTGGTACGGAATTTGTTGTCCGTACACCTCAATACAGCCCTGGGATGTAAAGCGTGAAGGGGTAAAAACGTCGGTTCTGAGCATCGGATAACCTCCTTGTACAAAAGAAAATTTTATTATATCTATACTGATAATATATCACTTTTTTTGCAGACAAGTAAACTGTGATAGTTGATAGAATTTGGCGCGGTGAATTGGATGTTTTCACATATAAATATCTGTTTTTTGCACCTGTTTTTGCAACAAAATCTGCTTCAGCAGTAATTCGTCAAATTTGACACAGCTTGGCTAAACAATTATTTAAATAATGCCTGAAATCTGATATTTTAAAAGTCGGCATAACAAAAGCGACATTCCAACAGTAAAACATAAATACCCACCCGCTTTTCCATATAAAAAACGGACAGATTTCTCTGTCCGTTGGTTAATTTATGTTTTCCGCTTAGTCAGCCAGAGGCTTCATGGTTGGGAACAGCAAAACATCTCTGATGGAGTCGTTGTTTGTAAGGAGCATTACAAGTCTGTCAACGCCAAAGCCAAGGCCGCCTGTTGGTGCAAGGCCGTATTCAAGGGCTGTTACATAGTCGTAGTCAACCTGTGCTTTTGTGTCAGGTTCAAGTGCCTTGCGGTCTGCAACCTGTTTTTCAAAACGTGCTTTCTGGTCGATTGGGTCGTTGAGTTCACTGAATGCGTTGCCGAATTCTGTTGCGTTGATGAAGTATTCAAAACGTTCTGTGAACATTGGGTCTTCCGGTTTTCGTTTTGCAAGCGGTGAGATTTCTACAGGGTAATCGTAGATAAATGTTGGCTGGATAAGTTTGTCTTCAACATAAGCATCAAAGAATTCAGCAAGGATAGCACCTTTGCTTGGAACTTCCGGCAGCTCAACATGGTGTTCCTTTGCAACTGCAATTGCTTCTTCATCAGTTGCGATTGTGTCAAAGTCAACGCCGCTGTATTTTTTTACAGCTTCCTTCATTGTCATTCTTTCCCAGTGACCAAGGTTGATAACTTTGTCCTGGTAAGGGATTTCCAGTGTGCCGCAAACTTTGCTTGCAACTGTTTTCATCATATCTTCAACAAGGTCCATCATACCGTTGTAGTCTGTATAAGCCTGGTAAAGTTCGATGGATGTGAATTCAGGGTTGTGTTTTGTGTCCATACCTTCGTTGCGGAAGATACGGCCAACTTCGTAAACTTTGTCAAAGCCGCCAACGATGAGACGTTTGAGATAAAGTTCTGTTTCGATACGCAGCACCATATCCATATCAAGTGTGTTGTGGTGTGTGCGGAATGGTTTTGCGCTTGCACCGATTTCGATTGGTGTAAGGATTGGTGTGTCAACTTCCAGAAATCCGCGGTTGTCAAGGAATTCGCGGAGTGCACGGAGGATGAGGCTGCGTTTTACA
>JAGBFE010000300.1 GCA_018109965.1 Oscillospiraceae bacterium
ACTGTGATTATAGTTAAAAGTCCCGCAGAAATTGAAAAAATGTCAAAAGCCTGTCAGCTCAGTGCTGCGGTTTTGAAATATGCAGGAGAACAACTTAACGCAGGTATGTCAACCTACGAGCTTGACAAACTCATATACGACTATATCATCGCACATGGTGCAAAACCATCGTTTTTAAACTATGGCGGCTTTAAAGGAAGCGCGTGTATATCCTTGAATGACGAGGTTATACACGGCATTCCTGATAAAAAGAAGATCATCAGAAGCGGTGATATTGTTAGTATAGATGTGGGTGCATATATAAATGGCTATCACGGAGATAACGCCTACACATTTGCTGTAGGGCAGGTATCTCCTTCAGCTATGAAATTGCTTAATGTCACAAAAGAGTGCCTGGCACTCGGTATAGCGGCTGCAAAACCTGGCAACAGGATTGGTGATATTGGCAATGCAGTGCAGACACATGCGGAACAGAATGGTTTCTCGGTAGTGCGTGAATATATAGGTCACGGTGTTGGCAAGGATTTGCACGAAGACCCTGAAGTGCCAAACTATGGCAAAGCAGGCAGAGGTCCAAGACTTTTGCCGGGTATGACAATCGCAATTGAGCCAATGATAAATGAAGGAACATGTTCTGTAAAAGTTATGCCGGACGGTTGGACAGTAAAAACAAAAGACGGATTGCTTTCAGCTCATTTTGAGCATACAATAGCAATCACACAGTCTGGTCCTGTGATACTGACAACTGTGTAAAAGAGGTTACCGATGAATTTGGAAAAAGGAACGGTAGTCAAATCTCTTTGCGGCAGAGATAAAAATAAGTATTTCTATGTACTTGACAAACAGGGTGACTATGTGTTATACTGTGATGGTTGTGTGAGAAAACTCGAGAAACCAAAGCGTAAAAAAGTAAAACACGTTATGGTTACTCGTGTTAAGCTGCAAACAGAAACTCTGCAAGTAAACAAACATATTGAAAAGGCCCTTAAAAGCCTTAACATCATGGAGGAATAACATGGCTAAAGACGACGTAATCGAAGTTGAAGGTACAGTAGTAGAGGCGATGCCTAATGCTCAGTTTCTCGTAGAACTTGCAAATGGTCATCGTTTGCTTGCTCATATCTCAGGAAAACTTAGAATGAATTTCATTCGTATTTTACCAGGCGATAAGGTAACATTGGAAATGTCACCTTACGATTTAACCAAGGGACGCATTACTTGGCGTTCCAAATAGGCATATTTTTAAGGAGGTTACAATTATGAAGGTAAAACCTTCCGTAAAACCAATGTGCGAAAAATGCAAAGTTATCAAACGCAAAGGTCGTGTTATGGTAATTTGCGTAAATCCAAAACACAAACAGCGTCAGGGTTAATCTGACAATTATTCAGGAGGTACTGTTATATGGCTCGTATATCAGGTGTTGACTTACCAAGAGAAAAAAGAGTAGAAATCGGCCTTACTTACATTTATGGTATTGGTCTCTCTACATCTAAAAAACTTCTCGCAGCTGCTGGAGTAAATCCAGACACAAGGGTAAAAGACCTTACAGATGACGAAGTACAGGCAATTAGAGATCAGATCGAAGCAAACCAGGTAATCGTAGAAGGCGATCTTCGCAGACAGACAGCTCTTGACATCAAGAGACTTATCGAAATCGGCTGCTACCGTGGTGTAAGACATCGTAAAGGCTTACCAGTTCGTGGCCAGCGTTCTAAAACAAATGCTAGAACACGTAAAGGTCCAAAGAGAACTGTAGCAAACAAAAAGAAATAATTAAAGGAGGCATTGCGAAATGGCAGTTAAAAAGACAGTTACTCGTAAAAGAGTACAGCGTAAGAACATTGAACGTGGTGCTGCTCATATTCAGTCTACATTTAACAATACAATTGTTACAATCACAGACATTCAGGGCAACGCAATTTCTTGGGCAAGTGCCGGCGGCCTCGGTTTCAGAGGTTCAAGACAGGCAACACCATATGCTGCACAGATGGCAGCAGAAACAGCTGCAAAAGCAGCTATGGAACACGGCCTTAAAACCGTTGAAGTATACGTAAAAGGTCCTGGTCAGGGTCGTGAAGCAGCAATCAGAGCTCTTCAGGCTGCAGGATTAGAGGTAAATATGATCAAGGACGTTACCCCTATCCCACACAACGGTTGTCGTCCACCAAAAAGAAGACGCGTTTAATTAATAGGAGGAATAACAATGGCAAGATATACAGGCGCAGTTTGTCGTCAGTGCCGCAGAGAAGGCCAGAAGCTTTTCTTGAAAGGCGAAAGATGCTACTCTGATAAATGTGCACTTGCAAGAAGAAACTTTGCACCAGGCCAGCACGGTCAGGCACGCAAAAAATCTTCTGAATACGGCATTCAGTTGAGAGCAAAACAGAAAGCAAGAAGATACTACGGTGTACTCGAAGGTCAGTTTGCACACTACTTTGAATTGGCTGAAAAGAAACCAGGTATCGCTGGTGAAAATCTGCTTAAGATCCTTGAAAGCAGACTTGACAACGTTGTTTACACAGCTGGCTTCGGCATGAGCCGTCGTCAGGCTAGACAGCTTGTTTTGCACCGTCACTTCACAGTTAACGGTCACACAGTAAACATCCCATCTTTCCTTGTAAAACCAGGCGATGTTATCGAAGTTCGTGGCTCTGCATGTGAAAAAATTAAAGAAAACGTTGAGAAAAACGCAAGCCGTCCAGTACCAATGTGGATGTCATTTGATAAAGATGCACTTAAAGTTGTTGTAAACCGTCTCCCAGAAAGAAGCGAAATCGAACTCGACGTTGAAGAACAGCTTATCGTTGAACTTTACTCAAAATAACCCACTCCGGCATCGGGAATGCAAATTAAGAAGCAGCCTTAGTTGTATCATAGGAGGGTTTATAAATGATAGAAATCGAAAAACCAAGAATAGAAACAGCCGTTTTGTCCGAAGACGGTCAGTACGGAAAATTTGTTGTTGAACCTTTGGAAAGGGGTTTCGGCACAACACTGGGTAACTCTCTGAGAAGAATTCTCCTCTCATCATTGCCAGGTGTTGCTGTAACAAACATCAAAATTGACGGCGTTGTTCATGAATTCACATTCATCAACGGTGTTAAAGAAGACGTTACAGAAATCGTTCTTAACGTAAAAGGTATCACAGCAAAACTTTTCTGCGACGAAGCTAAAACTGTTCGCATTCACGCAGTAGGTCCTTGCGAGGTTACTGCCGGCTCTATCGAAACTGACGCTGACATCCAGATTCTTAATCCGGATTGGCATATCGCAACACTCAGCGAAGGTGCAAAACTTGTGATGGAACTTACTTTTGACAGAGGTCGTGGTTACGTACCTGTTGACAGAAGCAAAAAATCCCAGGAATTTGTAACTTTGGGTGTGTTGCCGGTTGACAGCATCTATACACCTGTTTTGAAGGTTAATTATTCAGTAGAAAATACTCGTGTTGGTCAGATAACAGACTATGACAAACTTACAATTGAAGTTTGGACAAACGGTGTTATCAATGCTAATGAAGCAATGAGCATCGGTGCAAGAATTCTCACAGAACATCTCAATCTGTTTGTGGGCTTGTCTGATGACGTTGCACTGCCAAAAATGGTAGAAAAAGACGAAAAATCCAGCGAAAACAAACTGGAAATGACAATTGAAGATCTCGATCTGTCTGTTCGTTCTTTCAACTGCCTTAAGAGAGCAGGCATTCATACAGTAGAAGACCTCGTAAATAAAACCGAAGCAGAAATGATGAAAGTCAGAAACCTCGGTAGAAAGAGCTTTGAAGAAGTTATGCAGAAGCTTGCTTCTCTGGGCTACAAGTTTCCAAAAGACGAAGACTAATTGTTATTAGTCGTTTAATATAGTAAAGGAGTGACTCAAATGCCAGGTACAAGAAAGTTAGGCAGATCCACAGACCACCGCAGAGCTATGATGCGTGCTATGGTAACATATTTGCTCGAAAACGGCAAAATTGAAACCACAGTAACAAGAGCTAAAGAAGTTCGTGCGATGGCTGAAAAAATGATTACACTCGGCAAAGTAGATACTTTGCACGCAAAAAGACAGGTATACAGCTA
>JAGBFE010000035.1 GCA_018109965.1 Oscillospiraceae bacterium
AAAATGGAAATCAAACTGATTATAGGCCCCAACAGCAGTGGAAAAAGCCTGTATGCCGAAAATATCGCCGCAAAACACAGCAGTTCCCCTGTTTATATTGCAACAATGGTGCCCTATACCGAAGAAAACCACAAAAGGATTGAAAAGCATATAAAACAGCGTGAAGACAAGAATTTTACCGTGTTTGAGGTGCCTTTTGACGTTTGCGATACCTATGTCGGCAAGGAAGATATTGTGCTTTTAGAGGATGTTTCCAACCTTTTGGCAAACGGGATATTTACCCAAAGCAAAACAGCTGATGATGCTTTGCATGATATAATCAAACTTGCAGAAAAATGCAGAATGCTTGTTGCTGTCAATATAAGCGGGTTATCTGCAGAAGGCTATGACGGCGAAACAGCGCAATATATTGACGGTATAAATTATCTTAATAAAAAACTGAGCGAAATTGCAAATGAAGTTGTAAAAATGGAAAACTCCGTACCTGTAAAAATCAAATAAGCAATAAATTGATATCTTGACATTAAAACCAAAATACCCGGCAACACACTGCAAGGTGTGCTGTCGGGTACATTTTTGCCTGTTTTATTTTATCTTTGCATATATTTATTCTGTTCTTTTACCGATATTTTTCTCTGTTCCATTGTTTTGTCCTGAAGCTCGTATACAAGAAAATCAGGATTGATTTTTTCGATAATCCCTTTTACGGTGTTATCCGCAAATGGTCTGTGGGCATCCACCCGATTTACATATTCATATGCCTGTGCAAACCGTTCCCAGAAATCTGTTTTTATTTCAACAGGATTATTGTAAAACTCTTTTGCGTATTTTCCTTCCAGTGTGCCATGGAGATGTACGCCTTTTACAAATCCCAGCATATCTTTGTGGGCATCAAGCATTTTGTGAATATACTCTGCCGCCTGCTGCCAGTTTTGCAGATTTTTGTTGGTGTGCATAAGATGACCGATATCCAGCATAATGCCTTTGTTGTGATATTCAACACCGTTGAGCAGGCGTTTTGTAAGCATAGGTTCTGTAAAGGTCAGTCCCTGCCACCACAGATTTTCCATCAGCAGTGCAAATTTGTAGTTTTTGTTTTTAAACAGACGATTTATTATTTCGCAGGATGCATCGATAACCTGTTCGTGAGTATATGCAAATTTATTTACAAGAGTTTCGGTTGTACCTATTTCGCAAATATGCATAACCACATACTGTACTCCTATTTTGTCGGCAAAATCCAGCTGACTTTCAATATGTTTATATATGCTTTCAAAACTGTTGCCACCGTAAAACTGCTGCCAGCATTCCCTGCTGCCGTATTCCTTATCCAAAGCATCATAATTTCCTTTGTACAAGTCCATCCAGGCATTGTAAAACGGCAGATGGAGACCTATAACCTTGCTGTTGTCAATCTCCTTTGGATATTCATCCGCACATATGACTTCATAACCGTCAAGATTACATTCCTCCAAAAAGCTGTTCAGTTTTTCTTTGTTGCAGTAATCCTGCAGACAGTCCCTGTTTGCTATAATATTTGTAATATATTTCATAACCATTCGCCTTTAATTGTTTTATATATCAGTTGTAACATAAAAATCATATACAAGTCAAACAGGATTTCCTTTGCATACGCAAAAGAAATCCTGTATTTTTGTTATTCAGGTATTATATCCACAACTGCAAGTGCAGTGCCCATTGCTGCCTTATAAATACTTTCATCTCTGTAAAGTGCTGAATATTCATAAGGATTGTTGATAAATCCATACTCATTAAGCACACAAGGGGCAATATCATTGCGCAGCACATAGTAGTATCCAAAATAATATCCCCTGTTTTTTCTCTCTGCAGTCTGCGATATTCTATAAGCCATACGCTCTGCCACAGCTTTGCTTTGAGGTGAGAAATAATAGCTTTCAAAACCGGATGATTTAGTACCATCCACTGTATATTCAAGGCTGTTGTGATGCATTGAAATGAACAAATCCGGTTTAATTGTATTTGTGATATCACGTCTCTGCTGCAGTGTCAGATATGTGTCATCTGTGCGGGTGAGGTGTACTGTTGCACCAAGTTTTTCAAGACAGGTTTTGGTGGCCTGTGCAATTGCCAGGTTGATTTCGTGTTCCCCTGGCCCTTCAACGCCGCCAAGAGGCAAAGCACCCGGGTCGGTACCGCCGTGGCCTGCATCCAACACCACAGTAACATTTTTAAGCGGCAGCGCTCCTGATGACTTGTGAGGTGCATTTTTCAGATATATTTTTACTGTATTGTCGTCATAATATTCTGTATTATAACCCCACAGTTCAGAACCT
>JAGBFE010000301.1 GCA_018109965.1 Oscillospiraceae bacterium
CTTGCTTAAACGCAAAAATACAGTATAATAAAAATATATATTGTATGAACATAACGAGAGGAGATATAACTATGGCAGAAAAAAAGAAAAAGAAGATAATTTCAGCTGATACAGGGCTGGAAGTTGAAGCAGGTTCCCGCAGAAAAGAAAAGATGAAACAGGCTGCTCCTGTAGGCAATGCAGGCGGACTGCGTGCAGGTGCTGTTGCACTCTGGGTAGTGGCTCTTGTACTTGAAATTGTTGCTGTTATGATTTTCAGCGGCAAAATCAACTGGACCTTTATGCCTTCACTGTGGCAGGTTATCATAACTTTGGTACTTGACCTTGTATTTGTTATCGTTGGTGCTCAGCTGTGGAAAAAGGCAAACCGTATAAAACCGGCAAGTGAAGAAAACAAATTCCTGTTCTGGCTTTGGAACAATATGGGTGTTATTGTATGTGCAGTATGTTTTATCCCATTTGTTATCCTTGCGCTGCTCAACAAGGAAGCTGATAAAAAGACAAAAGCCATTGCCGTTGTAGTAGCTGTTATCGCTCTGCTTATCGGCGGCGTTGCAAGCTATGACTGGAACCCTGTAAGTGAAGAAATGCAGCAGGCTGCTATCAATGCAATTGCTGATGATGTATACTGGAGTCCGTTTGGCAAAGTTTATCATACACATGATGACTGCCAGTCCCTTAACCAGAGTGACCAGCTTACATACGGCACAGTTGAACAGGCCATTGCAGAAAACCGCACACGCCTTTGCTCCTTCTGTGCAAAACGTGATGATATCACAGGTGTTGCAACAGATGATGTTGATGTAAGCGACTATGTGGTGGAAGATGAAGTTTCTGACGATACTGCAGAAACTGAAGAAGCTGCATAACCCCCTGAAATAACTTTAAATGCCCTGCCTTTGCAGGGCATTTTTTATGTATACTTTGCGATTTATTTGCCGTTTTTAACACAATAATCTCTGTTTTCCCTTTCATTAATTAAAAAAATTTGTTATAATAGTTATAATAATATAAATATACTTAATTAAACGTTTTGAAAAGGATATCTGATTTTATGCGTATACATAAAACCAAACGACAACTCCAGGCGGAACTTACCAAGCAAAGAATTTTGCAAAATGCAACAAAACTTTTTGATGAATATGGTTTCGAGAATGTTTCAATGGAGGACATTGCAAAAGCAAGCGAATCTTCCATTGGCGGCATCTATCACTATTTTTCCAGCAAAGGTGAAATTGCCGCATATGCAATCACAACATACGATGATGAATATGACAGATATTATCACGAAAAACTGATGGACGAAAGCCACAGTGAACTGACCAGCTTTGAAAAGCTGAGAGAATTTATGGTGTTTGTTCAGTGCATCTGTATAAAAACCGGCACACTGAACCATCTGTTTACACTGGGACTTCATCACAAGGACAACAACGCCCTTAACCTTTCAGGCGAGCGCCGTTACACACAGATTCTTATGGAACTGATTGCCCAGTGCCGCAAAGACGGATTTATTGCCAAAACACACAGCGATGAAGATGTTTTCAGGCTGCTTACCTTTGCCAGCCGCGGACTTTTTACCGACTGGCTGTTCAAGGAAGGGTCCCCTGCCGAATTTGATATGGCAGAAAAAACCCGTGACCTTATCGATGCAATTTTTATGGGTATAAAATAATATAATAATATATAAAAGAACCTCAGCCTGCTGACTGAGGTTCTTTTTTGTATAACTTAATTAATCTTTGCCGGAAAATTCTGTTTAAGCTTTTGCCTTAGGCTGTGTTGCAAGGGATGCAACAATGAGAACGATAACTGCTGCAGGGAATGCAACAAAGA
>JAGBFE010000302.1 GCA_018109965.1 Oscillospiraceae bacterium
GCAGCGTGTGGCATATATACGCTGATAAAAAGAAAAGCGAAAAATAAAAAAACTGAAAAATAACAGAAAGACTTCGGGTTTTAATCCGAAGTCTTTTTTTGTTTAAAATATTGTTTCAATCAGTTTTGGGCAGTTTTCGGTAGAATATTTCCAGTGTTTAATAATACCGTCTGTCTGAAAATATTTGATGTCGGGGAAAAACTGTTCATCTTTCAATGTGCTTATTACTACAAGTTTTATCTTCATCTTATCGGGCAGAATGCTTTTGATATAAACATTTACCACATCGCCCACAGCGAGCCCTTCGCAGCTTTCGGCAAGACCTGCAAGGTTGGGGGACAACTCAATAAATACTCCGTAGCTTTCAATGCTGCGCACAATGCCTGTTGTACTTGTGCCTGCTTTAAAGTATGCAGCATTTTCCAGCCAGGTGCCAAGCAGTTCTCTGTGGGTGAGCACAATTTTTCCGTTTGTATCACAGCTTTTTATACAGGCAAAAATATTCTGTCCTACACAAAATCTGTCAGCGGGACTCTGTATACGGGAAACTGAAATAAAATCAATGGGCAGCAAGGCACTTATTCCGTATCCTATGTCGCAAAAAACACCAAAGCGGTCTATGTGGGTCACACAACAGGGGATAATCTGACCAGGCACAAAGTTGCTTATATAGTTATCATACGCAATCTGCTGTGCCTTTTTGCGGGATATTTCAAAAATATATTCAGCACCGTCTTTTTTTACATCAGTGATTATAAAACAAACAAATTTATTGACTCTTGTGGCTATGGCAGCCTCTTTGACTTCACTGTTGAAGGACAGATAAACCTCCCCGTTGGGCATAAATGCCTCGTATCCGCCAAGATTAAATTTAAGACCTTTTCCTCTGTCATACACTAATGCCTTGGCAAAAAGTACTGTTTCTTTTTCATAGCATTCCAAAAGGTTTTCAAGTGTGAACAAGGAGGGGGCGGTGATATTGCTCTCCCGTATGTAATTCATAAAATAATACCTTCCTTTAGTGGTAATGTCTGTATCAATATATGCAAAAAAGTTTGAATATAATACACAAAAATTCCATATATCATCTGTTTGTACAGTTCGGTGCCGCCCTTGCTATTGCCAACAGTTTATGGTACAATATTATGAGAATTTTTGGACAGGTGGATACTATGGACGTAAAAGTAAATGACATTATAGTTACCAAAAAACCTCATCCCTGCAAAAACAGCGAATTTCTTGTTTTGCGCATAGGTGCCGATTTTAAAATCAGATGCACAAAATGCGGCAGAGAGGTTATGGTTCCCCGTGCCAAAATCGAAAAAAACATCAAAAAAATCATTACCCCGCAAAACGACAATCAGTAAACGGAGAATATTAAATGTTTGAAAAACTTTTAGATGTAAAAAACAGATATGATGAAATAAATCAGCTTCTTATGGATCCAACAGTTATCAACGATAACAAACGCTATAAGGACCTTATGAAGGAATACAAAAATCTTACCCCTATTGTGGAAAAGTTTGATGAATATACAACAGCAAAAAACAATTTTGAAGAAGCAAAGGAAATGCTGGACGAAGGCGGTCTTGACCCTGAATTCAAGGAAATTGTTCAGATGCAGTATGAAGAAGGCAAGGAAGCAATGGAAAAATGTGGCGAAGAGCTCAAAATTCTGCTTTTGCCTAAAGACGAAGACGATGACCGCAGTGTAATTATCGAAATCCGTGGCGGCGCAGGCGGCGAAGAAGCAGCACTGTTTGCCTACAACCTTTACCGCATGTATAATATGTATGCTGATACAAAGGGCTGGAAAACCGAAATCCTTTCTTCCAACGAAACAGAACTTGGCGGCTTTAAGGAAGTAAGCTTTTCCATTGAAGGTGAGGGTGTTTACAGCCGTTTCAAATTTGAAAGCGGTGTTCACCGTGTTCAGCGTGTGCCTGATACCGAAACACAGGGCCGTATCCATACATCCACAGTTACAGTTGCTGTTATGCTTGAAGTTGATGATGTTGAAATTGACATCAACCCTGCAGATTTGAAAATCGATACCTTCCGTTCATCCGGTGCAGGCGGTCAGCATATCAACAAAACATCATCCGCTATCCGTGTAACACACCTTCCTACAGGTCTTGTTGTTGAATGTCAGGATGAACGTTCACAGCACAAAAACAAAGACAAGGCTCTCAAGGTGCTTCGTTCACGCCTTTATGATATTGAAAAAGCAAAACAGGATGCTGAACAGGCTGAAAACAGAAAAAGTCAGGTTGGTACAGGTGACAGAAGTGAACGTATCAGAACCTACAATTACCCGCAGGGCAGACTTACCGACCATCGTATCGGTCTCACACTTTATCGTCTTGAACAGATACTCAACGGCGACCTTGACGAAGTTATCGACAGTCTTGTTACTGTTGACCAGGCTGAAAAGCTTAAAAAAGCAGAGGAAAACTAATGGAAACTTTACTGGCTAACCCTTCACAGCACATTGTGGACAAAGCTTGTGAATATATTGATAACAAGCAGGTAGTTGCATTGCCAACCGAGACTGTTTATGGTCTGTTTGCCGATGCAACCAGTTCCTGTGCCTGTGAAGAAATCTTCAAAGCCAAGGAAAGACCGATGGACAATCCTTTGATTGTTCATATCTGCGATTATAATATGTTAAAAAAAGTTGCGGCAGAAATACCGGAAGATGCACTTAAACTTGCGGATATCTTCTGGCCGGGCCCGCTGACCATAATTCTGAAAAAATCAGACATTATACCTGATGCTGTCAGTGCAGGACTTGATACTGTTGGTATCCGTATGCCGCAAAACCCTGTGATACTGGAAATAATATCCAAAACAGGGCTGCCGCTTGCAGGTCCATCCGCAAACCGTTCCGGCAGACCAAGCCCTACAGATGCACAGTATGTATATGATGACCTTAAAGGCCGGATTCCGCTTATAGTGGATGGCGGCAGCTGCAGGGTAGGGGTGGAATCAACTGTTTTGTCACTTGCTGGTGAAAAGCCTGTTATATTCCGCCCGGGATATATCACTCAAAAACAGATAAGTGATGTTTTGGGCAAGGAAGTTTTACTTTCCAAAGGCATAACCGAGGAGCTCAAAAGCGATGACAAAGTCCAGTCTCCGGGGCTTAAACACAAACATTATGCTCCAAAATGTGAAGTGACAATTATCAATGCTTCCTTTGAAAAATACAAGGAAAAGCTGTTGCAGGACAATGCGGTTGCTTTTTGTTTTGAAGAATACGCACAAAAGCTTGAGTGCATAAGTGTTGTTTACGGCAAAGAAAACGACAGCGCATCCCAGGCAGCAGGGCTGTTTGCAGCTCTCAGAAAACTTGATGAAATAGGCGCAGAAAAAGCATATGCCACAATGCCAACAATGGATGATGTGGGCCTTGCGGTATACAACAGATTGCTCAGAAGTGCTGAATTTAGAGTGGTGAATTTGTAAATGAAAAAAACTGTTGTGGCGATAACAGGACAAAGCGGTTCGGGAAAATCCAATATAGGCAGATATTATGCCGAAAAGGGGTACACCGTTATCGACTGTGACCTTGTTGCAAGACAAATCCATACAGATAAGGAATGTATGACACAGCTGTGTGAATATTTTGGATATGATATACTCACAGACGGTTTGATTGACAGGGCAAAACTTGGCAAAAAAGCTTTTGCAGATGCTGACAGCCTGCAAAAACTCACCGATATAACACATCCTTTTATAATCAAAAATATTCTGGAAACAATAGATAAGTCAGACAGTGACATTGTTTTTGTGGATGGCGCGGTTATAATAGGTCACGAATTTGAAAAATACTGCGACAGGTTTATTGTGGTTATCTGTGACCGTTCAAAACAGTATGAACGCCTGATGAAAAGGGACGGTATAACACTGGAACAGGCACAAAACCGTATTGCAAAACAGACAAAACGCGAGATTCTGCTTGGAAAGGCAAACTATATTGTTTACAACAATGAAACTGAAAAAAATATGTACAATCAGGCAGAATATATTTTGAGGGCTTTAAAAGCTGAACAATAAAGGGGGGCCGCATATCAAAAAAATCAGACGGTTAGTTTTTATATTTATTATTCTGGCGGCAATTGTATTTGCAGGATTTAAAGTGTACAACTTTATTCAGGACCAGATACTCAAAGCAAAATATGCAGCATATCCGCTCAGATACAGTGATATTGTGGAAAAATATGCTGATGAATATAATATAGATAAGTATTTGTTATATGCATTTATCAAAACCGAAAGCGGATTTGACCCAAATGCCAAATCAAATGCGGATGCAATTGGTCTCACGCAGATTACGGAAGAAACATTTGCGTGACTTAAACTGAAGATGTGCCCAAAAGAAGACGTGGTTTTTGAAGATTTGTACGACCCGGAAACTTCAATCAGATTTGGTGCTTATTACATTCACAGATGTCTTGACAGATACAATGGCCATATTGATACCGCAGCAGCGGCATACCACAGCGGCTGGGGAACTGTAGATAAACTTCTGGAGGAAAGCGGCGGGGAATATCTCACCGAATTCCCATACACCCAGATGAACAACTACGTTTACAAAATAAATAAAGCGTATACAGCCTATACGCAATTATATAAAACAGAAACAGAAGGAGATTTAAAATGAAAAGTGCAAAAGAGTTACAGAAAGAATTAACTTATTCTGTAGAACACATTTCAAAAACAAATCCTGAAATGTGGGCTAAAAGCGTTGATTTCTGCGAAGCTTACAAAGACTTTTTGTCTAACAGCAAAACAGAAAGAGAATCAGTTACAAACATTATCGAAATGGCAAAAGCCAACGGTTATGAAGAATACTGCCCATACAAAAAATATAACGCAGGCGACAAGGTTTACATCAACAACCGCAACCGCGCTCTTATGCTTTCCACAATCGGTCAGCTTACAGTAGACAACGGCACACACATTGTTGCAAGCCACATTGACGTACCACGTCTTGACCTCAAACCAATGCCAATGTATGAAGCAAGCGAAATCGGTTATCTCAAAACACACTACTATGGCGGTGTAAAAAGATATCAGTGGGCAGCAATGCCACTTGCAATCCACGGTGTAATCTACAAAGAAGACGGCACATTTGAAACACTCAATATCGGTGAAAACGAAAACGACCCTGTTTTCTACATTTCTGACCTTCTTCCACACCTTGCAAAAGACCAGAGAGAACGCAAAATGGGCGATGTTCTCCGCGGCGAAGAAATGAATGTTATCGTAAGCAGCCTCCCATTTGCAGGTGAAGGCGCTGAAGAAGTAGGCGAAGCTGTTAAACTTGCAACTCTCGTTTATCTCAACGAAACATACGGCCTTACAGAAAAAGATTTCCTCCGTGCAGAAATCGAAGTTGTTCCAGCAGGCAAAGCAAGAGACGTTGGTTTTGACAGAAGCATGATTGCAGGTTATGGCCACGATGACCGTGTATGTGCTTACACATCCCTTATGGCAGAACTTGAAACAAAGAACCCTACAAAAACAACAGTTACAATTTTTGCAGATAAAGAAGAAATTGGTTCCACAGGTGCAACAGGTCTCTGTGCTGACTACTTTATTAACTACATCCACAACCTCGCACTTATGCAGGGCGTTAACGGCTATGTAGCACTCAATCAGTCAAAATGTCTCTCCGCTGACGTTGGTGCAGCTTATGACCCGACATTTGCAGATGCTTACGAAGCAAGAAACTCCTGCTACCTCAACAAAGGTGCTGTACTTACAAAATACACAGGTTCAGGCGGCAAAGGCGGCACAAACGACTGCGGCGCTGAATTTATGGCAGAAGTGATTGCTCTCTTTGATGAAAAAGGCGTTTGCTGGCAGAGTCAGGAACTTGGCAAAATTGACCAGGGAGGCGGCGGCACAGTTGCACGTTACATTGCAGAAGCTGACGTTACAACAGTTGATATCGGTGTTCCTGTAATTGCAATGCATGCTCCATGGGAACTCGTTTCCAAGCTTGACGTATACGCAACATACGAAGCATTTGTTGCATTTCTTAACAGATAATTGAATAATTGACTGACTTACATTTCGCCATTTCAATCCGAAAGAGAGAAATGGCGAAAAATTTTAACAAAATATTAAGTTTTTTCAGCTTTTTTTCGACTTTTTGTTAAAAAAGACTTGTAAAATTTTTGTCTTTTATATATAATTGATAGGCATTGAATTTTATTTGTATAAATCTATAGGAGGAATTAATCGTGAATTTGATGTTTATAGCAGTAGCAGCTGGCATTCTTGCACTGGTATTCGCTTTTGTACTTACATCCAGAATCAACAAAGCTGATGCAGGCACAGAAAGAATGAAAGAAATCGCTGGCTCAATTGCAGAAGGCGCTAGAGCTTTCTTGTTTGCAGAATATAAAATTTTGATTATTTTTGCAGTTGTACTCTTTGTAGTGCTCTTTATTCTTAGAGGTCTTCCAACAGCACTTTGCTTTGTTGTTGGTGCAGTATTCTCTACAGTTGCAGGTTACTGTGGTATGAACGTTGCTACAAAAGCTAACGTTAGAACAGCAGCTGCAGCAAAAGACAGCGGTATGGCTAAAGCATTGTCCGTAGCATTCTCCGGCGGTGCTGTTATGGGTATGTGCGTTGTAGGTCTTGGCCTCCTTGGTGTTGCAGCTATCTATGCAATCACAAGTAACGCAGACATCCTTTTTGGCTTCTCCCTTGGTGCTTCTTCTATCGCTTTGTTTGCACGTGTTGGCGGCGGTATCTACACAAAAGCTGCTGACGTTGGTGCTGACCTGGTAGGTAAAGTAGAAGCTGGTATCCCTGA
>JAGBFE010000303.1 GCA_018109965.1 Oscillospiraceae bacterium
ATAGAACGGCATATTAAAGCTGTTTTTTATAAAATTGAAATTGTCTCTGAGTGCCTTGAGGGAAATTTTTGCCCAACAATGTTTTTCAGGTAAATTCATATATATATCCTTTCGGGTTGTTGTAGTATTTATACTTTATGCGGGATATGTATCATTTTATTCTCGTTATCCCTTGTTTTTAAGTCCCCAGCCGTCCAGATCTTTTTTCTGGAAAGCATTAAGACTTTTTGCGCGGAAGGATGTGTCAACTCTGCAGCGTTCCTGCACCCATTCCTTTGTATTCTGTCGGTTGGTTACGCCGTCGGCAGGACATTTGCTTTCCACCACCGGCATATTGATTTCGTGCATTGCACGGACAACATCCTGCTCAATGGCAAGGACAAACGGACGTATCATTGTGATATCCTTGATGGAAAGGTATGTCACAGGACTAAAGGTGCCTATTCTGCCCTCGTTCCACAGGTTCATATAAAAGGTTTCAATCGCGTCATCAAGGTGATGTCCAAGGGCAATTTTGTTGCAGCCAAGTTCTTTTGTAACATCGTGCAGAGCACCACGGCGCATACGTGCACAGAGGGAGCAAGGGTTTGTCTCCTTGCGTTCATCAAAGATGATAGGGCCGATATCGGTGCGTTTTATCACATATTCGATATCGTTATCCGCAAACAGTTTTTCAAGTGCAGAATAGTCGGTGTCCGCACCGCCAAAGCGCATATCAAGGGTAACGGCAACCATATCAAATTTTACATTCATATAACTCTGCAGTTTGCGCAGTGTGAGTGCCAATGCAACACTGTCCTTGCCGCCTGAAACACCGACGCAGATTTTGTCCCCGTCCTGTATCATATCATAGCCTGTGATTGCCTTGCGTGCCAGACCGCACAAACGCTGAAAATGCTGAGCCATTGCCTGTCCCCTTTCTGTTATATATTACCATAATTGCATCTGCCACTTTCCGCCTGCAATATATGATGGTAAAAAGCATAATATGTGCCTGTCAATTATATAAAATAACATATTTTACCCTTGCATTATATATGTTTTGCACATATAAAACAAGCCTTTTTTTGTAATTTGCCACACGAGAAAAACCGAGCAAATGCGAGCAAAATGCATAAAAACGAGAGATAATCAATTTTTGGTTAATTTTTTCGCAAAAAATCATTGACTTTTGTTCAGCTTATGGTATACTAAATCTTGCCTGTTAAGGCACTTAAATTTGATTGAAATTATATATATCTAAAATCTATCAGGAGGATTAAAATGAGCACATATCTTCAGAACCCTACAAAAGTAGAACGCAAATGGTACGTGATTGATGCTGCTGGCAAACCACTTGGCCGCGTTGCTGCAAAAGCTGCTGTTCTTTTGAACGGTAAACACAAAGTAACATACACACCAAACGTAGACTGCGGTGACCACGTTGTTATCATCAACTGTGAAAAAGCAGTTCTCACAGGTTCCAAACTTGACAAAAAATTCTACCACCACCACACAGGCTGGATTGGCGGTATGAAATCCGTTAACTACCGCACATTGATGGCTACAAAAGCTGACAAAGCTATGTACCTCGCAGTAGAAGGCATGCTCCCAGGCAACAAACTTGGCGCAAAAGCAATGACAAGACTCAGAGTTTACAAAGGTGCACAGCACGAACAGGCTGCACAGAAACCTGAAGTAATCGAACTTTAATTTTTAGGGAGGATAATTACTATGTACGAAACAAAAGCATATTTTTACGGTACAGGCCGTCGTAAATCTTCCGTAGCAAGAGTTAGAGTTTACAGCGGTAACGGCAAAATCACAATCAACGGCAGAGACATCGACGATTTCTTTGGTCTTGAAACACTCAAACTCATCGTTCGTCAGCCAATCACACTTACAAACACAGCAGACAAATTTGACATCGTTGTTAACGTAAAAGGCGGCGGTGTTTCCGGTCAGGCAGGCGCTATCCGTCACGGCCTTTCCAGAGCTTTGCTCCAGTATGACGAAAACCTCAGACCAGAACTCAAAAAAGCAGGCTTCCTCACACGTGACCCACGTATGAAAGAAAGAAAAAAATACGGTCTCAAAGCTGCTCGTCGTGCTCCACAGTTCTCCAAACGTTAATTTGTGGTCAGAAAAAAGACTTACAAATCCGCAAGGATTTTATCGAAAAACTCCCGATTTTCGGGGGTTTTTCTTGTTTTTGCACCCTTTTTGCATAAGGTCAAAACGCCGTGAAATGCCTTAAATTTCGGTCAATTTACTGCACATTTGCCGCATATTTTTTTAGAAATACTAGACAAAACCGTCAACCTCCCCGCCCCGCCATCAAAACAAAGCGTAAAACAACAGCTGAAACAGTTCCAGGCAGAAGGTAAAACGGATATAAATAAGCAAAGAAAAATTGATATAGAAAGATAAAAGGTGCCATTTTGGCACCTTTTTTGATGGTTTATATCATAATTACACTACAAAAAGTGCCAAAATGGCACTTTTTGACATATCCAGTTCATAAAAACAATAAGTATTTACTTATTATTTTATTAGTTTTTATTATTTGTATTTATTAAGTTGTTATGTTAATATTTTAACGTACTGGCATATTATACCAATTATTAACACAATATTTAAAAGGAGAAAAAGATTATGTCATTTATGGAATCCCGTCGTGATTTTCTTGGAAAATCCGTAATTCTTCTTGGCAGTGCTGCTGTTCTCGGTACAACAGGTTGTGCAATGAACGCCGAAAACAATGCCGCTAATGCTGTGCCTGAACTTCCTGCATACCCATATCCTTGCTGCGAATTCGACCTTGACCTTGCTGAAAAAACAGGTTACGAAGGTTACTACGAAAATGGTTGCTGCTATGGTGTTGCAAAAGCTCTTCTTACACAGCTTGCTGACAAGGTTGGCTATCCGTTCACAGTAATCCCTGCAGAAATGTTTGCTAATGGTAAAGAAGGTTATCAGGCAGGCTCTCTTTGTGGCGCTATGGGCGGTGCTTTGGGCGTATTTGGTCTTCTTCTTGGCCCAGATGACGCAAGAGCTCTCACAAAAAAACTTAACGCTTGGTACACAAGCACAAACCTTCCAATCTATCAGCCAGAAATCAAAGCTGAAGTTCAGACAGTTTCATCATCTATCAACTGTGCTGATTCCGTAACAAAATTCATGGCCGCAAACGGCATCACCGAAATGAAAGATGACCGTCGTCGTGCACGCTGCGGCGGTGTTACAGCTGACGTTGCAAGAAAAGCTGCAGAGCTTCTCAATGTACATTTTGGTTATATGGCTGCACCTGCTGAACCAGAAGCTTCCGAACCGGAACTTGCTCCAAACGAATATATCGGCACAGCAAACGGTTTCGGCGGTGAAGTTAAGGTTAAAGTTACAATGAACGGTGACAAGATTGAGAAAATCGACGTTCTCAGCCACAGTGAAACACCTGGTGTATCTGACCCTGCTTTCAGCACAATTCCACAGGCTATCATTGATGCTCAGTCTGCAACTGTAGACGTAGTGGCAAATGCAACAGTTTCTTCCAAAGCTATTATGGCTGCTGTTGAAAACGCTCTTTCTCAGGTTAAATAATTTAAGCTTATAAATTAACTTTCCTATTTTGCACGGATTTCTGCCTGCTATGTTCGGCAGGCAGAATCTGCTGCCTCTTCCCTCCACAAAGGGAATAATATGTGACTATATCTATACAGCACTTTATGTGTACATTTTAAAGACTATATCTATAATTATTATAAGGAGAACTAAACTATGTTTGGCAGAATTGGCGTAAGCGAACTTTTAATTATCCTCGCTGTTGTACTTATCTTTTTTGGTCCTGCAAAACTTCCTGCTCTTGCAAAAAGTATGGGTCAGGCTGTGGCAGAATTCCGCAAAGGAACAAAGGAAATTTCCAAAGAGTTTGAAGAACTTTCCAAAGAAGAAGCAACAGAAGAAACCAAATAAAAACAAAACGGTTTTCTGCAGATTAAAACAGGAGGCTGCTTTTGAGTAAAAACAATGAAATGTCTCTTTTCGGTCATCTGGATGAACTTAGAAAAAGGCTTACAATTATGGGTATTGTAACTCTTATTGCATCCGCTGCACTTTTTACCAAAGTTGAGTTGGTGCTGGATTATTTTCTGGCTATCAACCCAGGAATGGAACTGGTTTTTATTACCCCTTCTGAACTGTTGGTTGTATATGTGCAGCTTTCTCTGATTATGGCTCTTATCATCTGCTCGCCTGTAAACATATATGAAATATGGGCATTTGTGGAAAAAGGCCTGTACCGGAAAGAAAAAATATATATTATTATAACACTGATTTTCGGTGTGATATTTTTTGTGGCAGGTATTGCATTCTGTTACTTTATGGTGCTGCCTACCACCCTTAAATTCTTCATAAGAATTGCTGTTCAAGAGATAACTTCTATGATTTCCATAAAAAGTTATATCTCATTTATAAATACTATGCTGCTGTGCTTTGGCGCAGTATTTGAGATGCCTGTGCTGGTATTCCTGCTGAGCAAGCTGGAAATACTCAAGCCCGAGTTTCTCAGAAAAAACCGTGGTCTGCTTGTTGTGGTAATTTTCATTCTCGCCGCAATAATCACCCCGCCTGATGTTATTTCTCAGATTATGCTTGCCATACCTATGGTGCTTTTACTGCAGATAAGCATTTTTATCTGTACGATTGTTGATAAAACAAATAGCAAAAAACATACTGAAGAAATAACTGTTTAATAC